>CAYRJS010000003.1:1614-34905 GCA_964424535.1 uncultured Aquimonas sp. | reverse complement strand
ATGGCCGCCTCACCGACGGCCAGGGCCGCACCGTGGACTTCCGCAACACCGTCATCGTGTTGACCTCGAATCTGGGCTCACACCTGATCCAGGACATGCCCGGCTCCACCGAGGCTGAATACGTCCAGATGAAGGCCGCGGTGATGGGCGTGGTGCAGGGCGCGTTTCGTCCCGAGTTCATCAACCGGCTCGATGAAATCGTCGTCTTCCGTCCGCTCGACAAGGCCCAGATCCGCCAGATCGCCCGCATCCAGATCACCCAACTGGAAAAGCGCCTGGCCGAACGCCAGCTCAAGTTGGAAATCAGCGAAGCCGCACTCGACCTCCTCGGCAACGTCGGCTTCGACCCGGTTTACGGCGCCCGCCCGCTCAAGCGTGCGATCCAGCAACAGCTGGAAAACCCGCTGGCAAAGCAGATCCTCGAAGGCGCCTTCACCAGCGGCGACACCATCGCAGTAGAAGCCGAAGGCGGGCATTTGGTGTTCAAGAAGGCATAAACGCCACGTTTCGCCTCCCGCACGCACGGGAGGCGAAAACCTGATCCCACAAGACTCATTCAGACTGGTACTCGAAAACAAGCACCAGATAAGCTCCGAACATCAGCCGGAGCTTTGACAGAGGGCGAGGATTGGTCAGATATCCACTTGCCGACGCCAGCATCCTGTGTGACGATTCCCCAGAACCAGCCTGAGCAACTGTCACCAACATCCCAAGATCAGGCGGCAGAATTAGGTCGTTCGACAATCAGAACCCTTTGTTTCAGCTTGTGTTCCCTATCCTCATCACCCATAAGCGACGAGATTAGGCTGCGGTGAACCGCCCCGGGTTTCGATTGTGCTTACTGCGGTTTGCTTGCATCCTGCTCCGTTCCAGGATGCAGGCCCAAGCTCTCGGGTGTGGTGCTGACCATGGGCATGAAGGCATCGGCTTCGGTCAGTTCGCGTTTGCGGGTGCTGTATCGGTACACGGTGTAAACCGCCAACACGACATGCAGGGTGGCGAACCAGGCAAACAGCATCCAGGCTCGGCCACTGCCCATCAAGGAGCCGGCCAGCAGGGGGCCAATGGCTGAGCCGCTGCCATAGACCAAAAGAATCGTGCTGGATGCCGACAGCAGATCCTGGCGCGGCAGATAATCGACCAGGTGGGCCACCGCGATGGGATAGACGGCAAAGCTGGTTCCGCCAAACAGGAAGGCCAGGGCCAGAACCCAGCCTGGGTGTCCGCTCGGCAACAGCAGGGTAGCCACGGCGGCCACGGCGGTCAGGGTGCCGATGCTGGCCAGGGCCAAACGGCGGTCGATGCGGTCAGCAAGGCGACCCAAGGGCCATTGCAAGGCCACACCACCCAGAATGGTGGCGCTCATGTAGTGGCCTACGGTGGCGTCATCCAGGCCCAGCGAACGCGCATACAGGGGCAGCAGGCCCCACAAGGCGCCCATGGCCAAGCCTGACAACAGGGCCGAAATCAGGGCCGTGGGCACGAGTCGAAACAGGCGCAGCAGTTGCACTTTGGGTGTGCCGTGCAATTCAGGCTCGCGCTGGCGTGTGGCCGACACCGGCAGGGCTGCGGCACTGAACAGGATGGCCGCTACCGAAAACAACAGGAACGGCTCGCCCGGCAGGCTCAGGAACTGCTGGCCACCAGCTTGCGCGCCGAGGCTGAGCATCATGTAGATGGCAAAGATCGAGGTGCGGTGGCTGGGCTGGGCGGCCGCATTCAGCCAGCTTTCGATCATCGCATACAGACCGACCAGCACCAGACCCTGGGCAAAGCGCAGGACCAGCCACATGGCATAGCTGGAACCCAGAGCCTGCAACAAGGCAAAGATGGCGACCAGAGCGGTGCAGAAGGAGAACGCGCGGATATGGCCGATGCGTCCGACCAGCTGTGGCAAGGCGAAGGTGCCGACAAAAAAGCCGCTGTAGTACGCGGCGCTCAAGCCACCGATGGAACCAATGGAAAACCCGATGGTTTCACCACGCAGGGGAATCAGGGTATTGAGCAGGCCGACGCCCGACAGCAACAACACGGTGGCAATCAGGGGCGCGACGACGGTACGAAGACTGGGCAGCATGGAGAAAACCGAAAAGCAGGGACGGCATGGCACGCACGCACGGGGTGCGTCAGGACATCGGCATGGGGCTGGGCATCGACAGTGGCAAGCCGGACGGGGCCGTGCCGATGCGTATCAGATGCACATGTTAGGCGCAGGTGAAACAACCCAGATTGAACGCAAATCATTGACTGCGGGAAAAGCATGGTTTGATCCCACTGCTCGAGTGGCGTCGATACCAGCGAGCGCGGCGAACCGGAGACTCAGAACGGCAGATTCAAGGTCTCGTCCACAGCCAGCAACTGGGCCCGGAATATTTCCTGGATCCGTGCCAGCGCAGCCTCGTCATCGGCGTCAAAGCGCAATACCAGCGATGGCGTGGTGTTGGAGCAGCGTACCAGGCCCCAGCCATCGGGCCAGTCGGCGCGTACCCCGTCGATGGTGGAAATACGGGCATCGTCGAACTGGGCCTGGGCCACGAACTTCTTGATGAAGGCATAGTGCGCGCCTTCTTCCATCGGCACCTTGAGCTCCGGGGTGCTGGCGCCCTTGGGCAGTTCGGTCAGGATTTCATCGGCACTGCGACCATCACCGGCGATGATTTCCAGCAGGCGCGCGGCGGCGTAAATGCCATCGTCAAAGCCGTACCAGCGTTCGCGGAAGAAGAAATGTCCGCTCATTTCACCAGCCAGTTCGGCCTCGGTTTCGCGCATCTTGGCCTTGATCAGCGAATGCCCGGTCTTCCGGATAAATGATTTCGCCGCTGCGCGTCACCACGCCCAGGCGGTCGCCATCGCCATCGAACGCCAGGCCGATCTCGGCGTCATATTCGTTGACGAAATGCCGCAGATCCTGCAGGTTTTCCGGATCGCTGGGGTCGGGGTGATGGTTGGGGAACTCGCCATCGACATCACAATACAACTGCATGACCTCGGCCCCGATGGCTTCCAGCACCTGCGGGGCAATGGCACCAGCCACGCCATTGCCGGCATCCACCACCACCTTGAGCGGGCGCTCCAGGAAGACATCATCACTGATGCGGGCGATGTAATCGCCGGCCACGTCCATGGTCTGCAGGCCGCCATCACCGTGATCGTCAAGCAGGTGATCGGCAATGCGCAGGTACAGATCCTCGATGGCCTCGCCAGACAGAGTTTCGCCACCCAGGACGATCTTGAAGCCGTTGTAATCCGGCGGATTGTGGCTGCCGGTTACGGCCACGCAGGAGCCGGTCTGGAGCTGGTAACTGGCAAAATACACCACCGGCGTGGGGGCCTGGCCGATATCGTAGACATCACGCCCGGTCAGGCGCAGGCCCTCAATCAGGGCCTCGGACAGGGCCGGGCCGGACAGGCGCCCATCGCGACCCACCACGATTTCCTGCAGGCCGCGCTCAGCCATCACGGTGCCGATAGCCTGACCAATCAGGCGGGCGACGTCTTCATTGAGGGTCTGGCCCAGCACGCCGCGGATATCGTAGGCACGGAAAATGCTGCGATCCACGGTCACGCTCACCGGAATAGATGGCCTGACGGCAGGCGATGCGGTACTGGCGCCCGTTTTCGCCGTCGGACGTGCGCTCGCCGGGGCGCCGGCTTCGCCGCTGCGCAAGGCTTCGGCCAGGGTTGGCTCGGTCGTTGCACCTTTGCCCTGCAATTGGGTCAAGGTGGTCCACATGCGCCAGCCAAGGATGCCAGCCAGGAACAAGGCCGCCAGACCCAGCAAGGCCTGGGTGCCGGGCGAATACGGCAGACTGGCCACGTACTCGGGCGCCCCGGTTCCCATGCGCAGGGGAATCTTGGTCAAGTTCGTGTAGGCCAGGTTGCGCCGCCATTGCGGATCGCCTTTTTCCACCAGAATCCGCTGGCCACTGCGCAATTCGAGGTAGCCGCCCGGAATCGATGCGGCCCGGACAGGCTGGATCAGGTCATTCAATGGCAAGGCCGCAAAGGCCACGCCCATCAAGGTACCGGTTTCGTCGACGATGGGCGCGGCCATGCCCAGATCCAGATCACCGCGCCCGACCACGTCGACCATCGAAGCCCGTTCATTGGCAGCCCCGGTCAACAAGGCCAGTTTGCCAAAGCCCACCCCGCTCAGATCGGCCTCGAACGCCGTATCCAGGTCGGGATCGAAAACCTCGATATCTTCAAGTTCGATCCAGGCTTCAGCCAGACGCTGGGTCGCTCCGGAAAAATCCTGCACGGCCATGTCCGCTTGCAGGTAGGGGTCCTTGACCAGGGCATCCAGACGCTGGTGCAGTTGCCCGACCTGGTCGTCGATCTGATGCGCCAGGGTCTCTTGCAGGGACTTCAGTTGCGGGCCGGTATTGCCGGCGCGGTTTGCTTGCCAGCTCTGCCAGAGAATGCCGATCCCGCCCAGCAAGGCCAGCAGCGCGAATACGCCGAGAATTCCCAGCGTCGCCTGTGGTGGCAACTGTGCCCGTTCACGCGGCTCGTTCTTCTTGCGTTTGGCCATGATGTGTTCTCTGCCCGACCCCTGATGCCGCGAATGATTCAGCGCACTCCCGTATGCCCGAAACCACCCTCACCGCGCGGACTTTGCTCAAATGCATCCACAACTGCCCAGCGTACCCGTGCCACTGGCAAAAATACCAGTTGTGCCACGCGCTCGCCTGGTTGGATGGTATAGGTCTCGTCGCTGCGGTTCCACAGGCTCAGCATCAAAGGGCCCTGGTAGTCCGAATCGATCAGGCCGGCAAGGTTGCCCAACACCAGCCCGTGACGATGACCCAGGCCCGAGCGCGGCAGGATCACGGCGCACCAGTCCGGATCGGCGATATGGATGGCGATGCCGGCCGGAACCAGTTCGGCCTGACCACTTGCCAGAGCCAATGGCGCCTCCAGCATGGCGCGCAGGTCCATGCCGGCCGATCCTGCCGTGGCGTGTTCGGGCAAGGGGAAATCACGCCCAAGACGGGCATCGAGCACCTTCAGTGCCACCTCGATCATGCCTGTGCTCCAGTTTGAAAAGGTGCGGCTTCACGCATCGCGAGCGGCGAGGCGTTTGGCTATCAAACCCAGCAAGTCCCGTGCCACCTGGGCCTTGGATGCCATGGCGACTTCGGCCCGACCGCCGGGCCACAAGACCGTCAAGGCGTTGGCATCGGCATCAAAACCGCAGCCGGCCTGGCCGACCCGGTTGGCGGCGATCATGTCCAGGCGTTTGCGCTCCAGCTTGCCCTGGGCATAGGCCTCCAGATCGTTGGTTTCAGCAGCAAAACCGACCACAAAGGGCCGATCCGGACGTGCTGCGACTTCGGCCAGGATGTCCGGGTTGCGCACCAGCTCCAGCACGAGCCCATCGCTGTCGCCTTTCTTGATCTTGCTGTCACGCGGATCGCGGGGACGAAAATCAGCCACGGCGGCAGCGCCGATGAAAACATCAGCGCCCGCCACTTCAGCCTGGACGGCCTGGCGCATCTGCTCGGCGCTGCGCACATTGATGCGACGCACGCCTTCTGGCGTGGACAAATTGACCGGGCCAGCCACCAGCACCACCTCCATGCCCAGCTTGCGTGCCTGGGCGGCGATGGCAAAACCCATGCGTCCGGAACTGCGATTGCCCAGATAACGCACCGGGTCGAGGTCTTCAAAGGTCGGCCCGGCGTTGAGCAGCAAGCGTTTGCCGGCCAGGATCGTGTCCCCGGCCGGGTCCGGCGCCGGTTCCAGTACGGCTTCGGCAATGGCCGTCGGCTCCCACATACGCCCGGCTCCGGTTTCGCCACAGGCCTGGCTGCCCTCGCCCGGCCCCAAAATCTGTACGCCCCGGGCTTTCAGCACGGCAACATTGGCCTGCACTGCGGCCTGGCCCCACATGATTCGATTCATGGCCGGGGCCAGCATCAAAGGCGCTTCACTGGCCAGGCACAGGGTGCTGAGCAGGTCGTCGGCACGGCCCTGGGCCAGGCGCGCGATCACATCGGCCGTGGCTGGTGCGATCACGATGCGTTCGGCCCAGCGTGCCAGTTCGATATGCCCCATGGCCGCTTCGGCAGCTTCATCCCAGAGGGAAGTGCGGACTGGCTCGCCGGACAGGGCCTGAAAGGTCAAGGGAGTGACAAAACGCGCGGCATTTTCGCTCAAGACCACGCGCACCTGGGCTCCACGTTCACGCAAACGCCGTACCAATTCGGCCGCCTTGTAGGCGGCAATGCCACCGCCCACGCCCAACAGAATGCGACTGGGAACCGGACTCATGGATGCCCGGTCCGACAGGTATGACATCGGCAAGATTGGCAATCCAGCATGGGAAAAGTCCGAGGCGAAAAGAAGACACAAGCTTACTGCATCCCCCAGCCAAGGCTGATGCCCGGCGCTTCTTTGCTGATGCAGGATGGCGCCATTGCCTCAGGAGTCGAACATGAACATACGCGAATGGCCGGAGCACGAGCGGCCCCGGGAAAAACTGCTGGCCAAAGGCCCCGAAGCGCTGTCGGATGCGGAATTGCTGGCGGTATTTTTCGGCACTGGTCAACGTGGCCTCAACGCCATCGACCTGGGCCGGCAATTGCTGGCCCGACACGGCGGTTTGCGCGGCCTGTTGCGACTGTCCTGCAATGAACTGGTACGCGAACCCGGCCTGGGTCTGGCCCGGGCTTCGCGCCTGTGTGCGGCCCTGGAACTGGCGGCCCGGCATCTGGCCCAGCGTCTGGATGAACCCCAGGCCCTGACTACACCGCATCTGGCCGGGCAATACTTTCGTGCCCGTTTACGTGATCGCGAACGCGAAGTCTTCGCCTGTCTGTTTCTCGATACCCGGCACCGGCCCATCGCGATTGAGGAGTTGTTCCAGGGCACCCTCAATCGCAGCGAAGTCCATCCCCGGGAAGTGGTCAAGCGGGCACTGGCGCACAATGCCGCCGCCGTCATGCTGGCGCACAACCACCCCAGCGGGGTCTGCGAACCCAGCACGGCGGATCGACATATCACCGAATTGCTGCGCAAGGCCCTGGAACTGATCGATGTGCGCATACTCGATCATCTGGTCATCGGTGATGGTGAGCCTATGAGTTTCGCCGCCCGGGGCTGGCTCTAAGGTCGCAAAGGCGGGCGCGCTACACTGTAGGACATTGATTGTTCGGGAATCCCAGATGTCCGCCATCCGCCCTTACCTTGATACCCGGCCCAGCCTCGGTGCCCGCGTTTACGTCGACCCGGCCGCTTGCGTGATCGGTGCGGTGGAACTGGGCGATGATGCCTCGATCTGGCCCGCCGCGGTCGTGCGCGGGGATGTCAATGTCATTCGTATTGGCGCCCGCACCAGCATCCAGGATGGCAGCGTGGTACACGTCACCCACGATGGCCCTTACACCCGCCCCGGAGGCTTCCCGACCACGGTCGGGTCCGACACCACGGTGGGCCACAAGGTCACCTTGCATGGCTGCAGCATCGGCAATTTCTGCCTGATCGGCATGGGCGCGATCGTGCTCGATGGCGCGGTCGTGGAGGACTACGGATTCCTGGGTGCCGGCGCCCTGCTGCCTTCGGGCAAGACCGTGGGTTCGGGCGAACTCTGGCTCGGCAATCCGGCGCGTTTTGTCCGCAAGCTGAGCGAGCGCGAAATCGAATCCCTGCGCTACAGCGCCGCACATTATGTGCGCATCAAGGACCAGTACCTGGCTGCAGTTCCCTGAGCCAAATCACGCTCCCCGCTCACCGCGCAATTCATCCAGCACGGGCCGCGTCTGCGGTCGCTGCCCATGCCAGCGCTGGAACGACTCGGCCGCCTGCTCCACCAGCATACCCAGGCCATCACTGCAACGATCCACGCCGCTGGCCCTGGCCCAGGCCAGGAACGGCTGCGCACTTTCACCATAGGACAAGTCATAGGCCACAGCACCGGGTGCCGGCAGGCGTTGTGACAAGGCCAGACTCACGCCCTGACGGGCGGCCGAGGTGGCATTGATCAGCACGCTGAAGCGTCCGGCATCGTCCAGGGTTTCCAGGGCGCAGGCATCGATCGGACCGCAGCCCGCCAGGTCATAGGCCAGGGCGATGGCGCGCGCCGGCGAACGGTTGGCCACCACCAGTTCGGCCACTCCGGCATCGAACAGGGCCGGCACGATGCCGCGGGCCGCACCGCCCGCCCCCAGCAGCAAGACCCGAAGTCCGGCCAGAGGAACACCAAGGTTGTCCTGCAAATCCCGGCACAGGCCGATGCCGTCGGTGTTGTCGCCCAACCAGCCATCATCTCGGCGCACCAGGGTGTTGACGGCCCCACTCAGGCGCGCCGGTGGTGTCAAATCCCGACACAGACGCGCGGCCTGTTCTTTCAGGGGCAAGGTCACATTGGCGCCCCGCCCACCGGTGGCGTGGAAGCTCGCCAGGCGGACATCGAATTGACTGGCCTCGACAGCCACAGCCTCATAACGCAGGTCGATGCCACAGGCCTGGGCAAAACGCTGATGGATGCGCGGCGACAGGCTGTGCGCGATTGGCCAACCAAAGACGGCAAACTGTGACGGTTGTCGTTCCATGCTGAGATTCACGCATCAATCCAGCCACAACGGTAACACCCTGCACCTTGGAAAGGGCCGCAACTGGCTCAATATCGCAAGCCGTGGGATAATGTTCCACTTTGCCAATTTCCACCCCAACCCGATCCGGGAGTCACCGATGACCGAACAAGCCACCAACGGCGCCGCCGGCGCTGCTTCGCAAAACCCCAACCAGCCCGTTTTCGCTTTGCAGCGGGTGTACATCAAGGACGCCAGCTACGAGGCACCCAATGCCCCGCAGATCTTCCAGGAGCAGGCCCAGCCCGAGCTGCAGCTCAACCTGGGTCAGAAGGTCAACAAGCTCGGCGAAGGCGTGTTCGAGGTCATCCTGACCGTCTCGCTGACCTGCACCGTGAACAGCAAGAACGCCTATCTGGCTGAAGTCCAGCAGGCCGGTATCTTCACCGTCGCCGGTTTTGACGCCCAGAACACCGATGGACTGCTGGGTACCTACGCTCCCAACACCTTGTTCCCGTATGCGCGCCGGGCCATTTCCGACCTGGTGCAGGACGGTGGTTTCCCGCCCTTCCTGTTGCAGCCGATCAACTTCGAGCAGGTTTACGCCGACGTGCTGCGCAAGCGTCAGGAACAGGCCCAGGAAGCCCAGGCCGCAGCCACCGACGCCACGCCCTCGCCGGACGCCGGTCACGCCTGAGTCATGGCGGGCAACGCCCTCCAACTTGCGGTTTTGGGAGCCGGTTCCTGGGGTACCGCACTGGCGACCCAGGCAGCTCGCAACGCGGTCCCCACGGTTTTGTGGGGCCGCAACCCCGAAGCCATGGCTGCAATGCAAGCCACCGGCAGGAACGAACGTTTCCTGCCGGGTTTGGCCTTGCCTGAAAGCCTGAGCTACAGCGCCGACCTCGACGCCTGCGTCGACGGCGCCAATCTGATCCTGATTGTGGTACCCAGCCACGCTTTTGCCGATATCGCCCACGCCATCGCCCCACGAGTGCGGCCTGGTGTTGGCGTCGCCTGGGCCACCAAGGGCTTTGAACCTGGTTCAGGACGGTTCCTGCATGAAGTGGCGCGTGCGGCCTTCGGTGCCGATACACCCCTGGCCATCGTCACCGGCCCTTCATTTGCCCGCGAAGTCACCGCCGGGTTGCCCACGGCCGTAACGGCTCATTCCGACGACCCCGCCTTTGCCCAGCACGTGGCCGACGCCCTGCACGGGCCCAGCTTCCGGGTCTATACCGGCACCGACATGATCGGGGCCGAACTGGGCGGAGCCATGAAGAACGTGCTCGCGGTCGCCACCGGCGTGGCCGATGGCATGCAGTTGGGTCTCAATGCCCGGGCCGGCTTGATCACCCGTGGCCTGAACGAGATGCAGCAGTTGAACGCCGTTCTTGGCGGTCGCCCGGAAACCCTGATGGGTCTGGCCGGTATCGGCGATCTGGTGCTGACCTGCACCGGCGATCTGTCGCGCAATCGTCGCCTGGGCCTGGCCCTGGGGCGCGGTCAGAGCGTGGCGGATGCGGTCAAGGACATCGGCCAGGTGGTCGAATCGATCCAGACCGTCGATGAAGTCATGCGCCTGGCCCATCGCCATGGCCTGGACCTGCCGATCTGCACCCACGTGCAGCGCGTACTGCACGAGGAAATCACGCCCGAAGAAGGTTTGCGCCTGTTGATGGCGCGCGAGCAGAAATCCGAGTTCCCCCAAGCCGGCTGAGCGCGAGCCGCGTCAATCCACCGTCACCGCACCGGCAAAACCCTGCTGTCGCCAGGCTTCATAGACGGTGATGGCCACGGCATTGGACAGATTCAGGCTGCGATTGTGCGGGCGCATCGGCAAGGTCAACCGCTGTTCAATCGGCACCTTGGCCAGCACGGCATCAGGCAGGCCACGGGTTTCCGAGCCGAACATCAAGGCATCGCCAGGCTGATAGGCCACCGCATCAAAGCGCGCATGCGCCTTGCTGGAAAAAGCGAACAGGCGGGCTGGCGCCACCCGGACGAGAAAATCATCGAGCGTGGCGTAGACCTTGAGATCGACGAACTCGTGGTAATCAAGCCCGGCCCGACGCATCTTGGCGTGGTCGATGGGAAAGCCCAGCGGCTCGATCAAATGCAGGCGCGCGCCGGCATTGGCGCACAAGCGGATGACGTTGCCGGTATTGGGCGGAATCTCGGGCTGATGCAGAACGACATGGAACATGCGCTCATTCTGACAGAATCCAGCGCCGGCAATTCACCCGGCACCACACTAAACTACGCCCATGAATTCTCCTCTTGATTCGCCCCTGGGGCGGCAGGCGGCGTGGCCGCACAGCCACGACCCGAAGCAACTGTTCCCGATCCCGCGCACGCAAGGACGCAGCACGCTCGCACTGGGTTCCACCCTGCCCTTTGTCGGCGTGGATATCTGGAATGCCTATGAACTGTCCTGGCTCGATGCCCGTGGCAAGCCGCGTCTGGCCATCGCCCGCTTCGATATTCCCGCTGACAGCCCGTACCTGATCGAGTCCAAAAGCTTCAAGCTCTATCTGGGCAGCTTCGCCGGCTCCCGTCTGCCTGATGCTGCCACCGTAAGGGCGTTGCTGGAACAGGATCTGAGCGCCGCAGCCGGTGCGCCCATCGCCGTGCATCTATGCGAACCGGATGGATTTTCGCAACTGCAACTGGAACCATTGGACGGCGACTGCATCGATGACCTTGAACTGGATATCGACACCTACGGCCCGCCCCGGTCCGAATTTCTTGCCGCCGACACGGGCAATCGCGTCAGCGAAACCCTGGTCTCGCACCTGCTCAAATCCAACTGCCCGGTCACCGGCCAGCCGGACTGGGCCAGCGTCCAGATCCGCTATACCGGCCCACGTCTGGATCGGGCCGGCTTGTTGAGATATCTGGTGTCCTTTCGCGATCACACCGGCTTTCACGAGCACTGCGTGGAACGCATTTTTTGTGATCTGACATCACACTGCCAACCCGAGACGCTGACGGTCTACGCCCGTTACACCCGCCGCGGCGGACTGGACATCAATCCCTGGCGCAGCAGCACGCCCGGAACCCCACCCAATCCGCGCCTGGCGCGGCAATGATTCTGGAATCAACCATGCCTTACTGCCCCATCATCGGAACCCTGGGTTATGTGCTCTCGCCTGACGCTACCAAGGTGCTGATGATCCATCGCAACGCCCGCCCCAATGACGAACATCTGGGCAAGTACAACGGCCTGGGTGGCAAGCTTGAAGCCAACGAGGACGTGGTCGCCGGCATGCGCCGGGAAATCCGCGAGGAAGCCGGCATCGAATGCACCCAGATGAGCTTGCGCGGCACCTTGAGCTGGCCCGGTTTTGGCAAGAACGGCGAAGACTGGCTCGGCTTCATCTTCCTGATCACCGGCTGGGCGGGCGAGGTGCTGACGCACAATCCCGAAGGCAGCCTGAGCTGGGTCGAGCGTGCCCGCATCATGGAACTGCCGATGTGGGAGGGCGATCGGCATTTTCTGCCGCTGGTCTTTGATGCCGATCCTCGTCCCTTCCACGGCGTCATGCCCTACCACCAGGGCCGCATGGTGTCGTGGAATTATTCCCGGTTGTAACGCGCCTTGAGCATGGCCCAGGCCGAGCGCAGGCCCAGGGCTTCGCCCCCGCGTGGTCGGCCCGGTCGATCATTGTCATTCCAGGCGTACACATCCAGATGGGCCCAGTTCTGCTCCGGCTCGATAAACCGTTCCAGATACAAGGCTGCCGTCACCGCGCCGGCCATGCTCGAACCGGCATTGGCAAAATCGGCGATGGAGCTCTTGAGGTAACGCCGATACGGCCGCCACAAGGGCATGCGCCAGACCGGGTCGAAATGCTCTTGACCGGCCTCGATCCAGGCCGCGGCCGCGGCTTCGTCAGTGCTGAACAAGGCCGGCAGATCCGGCCCCAGGGCTACCCGCGCGGCTCCAGTCAAAGTAGCAAAATCCATGATCAGATCCGGCGTGGATTCACCGGCCAGCGCCAGGGCATCACACAGCACCATGCGGCCTTCGGCATCGGTATTGTCGATTTCAACCCGGAAACCCTTGCGCGTGGCCACGACTTCGCCGGGTCGATAAGCATCCGGACCAACGGCATTTTCCACCGCCGGCACCAGCAGTTTCAGACGCACAGGCAAACGGCAGGCCATCACGATGCCGGCCAGGGCGATGGCGTGGGCGGCGCCACCCATGTCCTTTTTCATGTTGCGCATGCCGCTGGCGCCCTTGAGATCCAGGCCGCCGGTATCAAAGCACACGCCCTTGCCAACCAGAGCCAAGAGCGGATGCGCCGACTCGCCCCAATCCAGTTCCAGCAGGCGCGGAGCCCGATGACTGGCCCGGCCCACGGCATGGATGGCTGGCAGATTTTCCGTCAGCAGGGCCTCGCCTTTCACCACGCGCAGCTTGGCGCCGTAGCGCTCGGCCAAGGCGCGTACCACAGCCTCAAGTTCGTCCGGACCCATGTCCTGGGTCGGCGTATTGACCAGATCCCGCACCCGCAGACTGGCCTCGACCAGAGCCTTGGCTTCGTCCAGACCTGGCGCATCCTGCGACAATTGCAAGATCGCCGGTGCCCGCTCCTGCTTGCGGTAACGCTCGAAGCGATAAGCAGCCAGACTCCAGCCCAACAGCGCCGTGGCCGGGGCCAGACGTTCGCCCAGCACCCGATGCAGGCAATAGCGCCCTTCCGGCAAGGCATGGGGCAAGGTGCCCAAGGCATGTGGATCGGCGGGGTCATCGATCCCAGCCAGGATCATGCCGATTTTTCCCGACGCCTCGGGCACCGACAGCCAACTGCCGGCCTTGGCCTTGAAACCATGGGCCGCAATCCAGTCGCGGGCCTGGCGATCGAGCGCCGTCAGGGTATCGGCCAGGGATGCACTGCGCACGGCAATGATCGGAACGGCATGGGTATGAGCAACCAGCTCGACGGCTTCGGACATGGGGGTACCTGCAAAAAGATGGGTGATCTTGATTCGACGGGATGATCGCCACTGACGGCGGTCAATCTGATACCGACTATTGTTTCACGATCCGCTTGCGCGATTCCTGCCCGTGACCGGGTCAGGGCTGCCATCCAGCATTTTGGCAACCAGTTCGGGCAGATCCCGCACGATATATTGCGGTTGAGGCTGTATTGACCGCCACGAGCCGGTTTCACGCTTGACCCAGGCTGCGCGCAAACCCGCACGCTGGGCTCCCAGCACGTCCAGTTCCAGATCATCACCCACGTGCAAAACTTCGGCCGGTGCCAAGCCCAGGCGCTCGCAGGCGGCGTGGAAAATGCTGGCTTCCGGCTTGGCGGCTCCATGCTCATGGGCACCCAGCTGAAACACGAAGTGCTGGTCGATGCCGATGCGCGCCAGATCGGCACTGCCATTGGTCAGGGCCGCTATCGGAAAACACGCGGCCAACCGCGCCAAGGCCTCGGCCACCCCGGGAAACAGATCAACACGGTTGCGGTGGGTGGTGAACACTTCGAACGCGGCCTCGGCCAAGGCTTCATCTTCACCGCTGTCACGCAAGGCCTGGCCCAGGGTCAAACGGCGCTGGGCGGCAAAGTCGTGGGCCAGTTCGGGGTGTTGTTGCATCAAACTCACGCGCAAGGCCCGCAGGTTCTGGATCGAAAACCGCTTTGCCGTGCGTGGGGCATGTTCGGCCAGCCAGTCGTGCTGGTGCTTTTCCGCCCGCACGATGGCCGGCCAGATCGGCCACAAGGTGTCATCCAGGTCGAGGGTGATGGCGCGAATCGACACGGTACCGCTGTCCACTGAAAATGCCTTCACCTTAGCAGCTTGCTGCCGTTGCGCGACCTGGAGACTACCCGCATCCGTGCCGGATCACTCCATGACCGCAAAATAGGCCCGATTGCCCCGCACCAGGGTCAATAGCAACTGGTTTGATTGCTGGCTGAAGCTGCGCTCCAGGGCCGTCAGATCATCGATGTCGCGGCGATTGACCGCCGTAACCAGATCACCTTCGCGCAGACCATTGCGTGCGGCCCGACTGCCGTCCTTGACCTCGACCACGCGCACGCCACCCACACCCTGACGGCGCAGGCGTTCGGAGAGCACGCCAAAACGTGCCCCTTCCAGGCGGGCATCGAGCGCACGCCCGATCAGTTCGGTCTGACGTGGTTCCAGACGGGCCTGCACACGCAGGGGCTTGCCTTCGCGTTGTACGGCCAGGCTCACGGTTTCACCCAGAGGCAACAGGCCCTCCTGGTTGGACAGATCCTGCTGGTTGCGGATCGGCTGGCCATTGATCGCGGTGATGGCATCACCAGCGCGCAAGCCGGCATTGGCTCCGGTCGAACCGGGCTGGACCCGGGTGACGATCACGCCCTGGGTTTGGCGCAAGCCCAACACTTCGCCAATTTCAGCAGTGATGTCCTGGGTTTCGATGCCCAGCGTGCCGCGGCGCACTTCGCCGTGATCGAGCAACTGCTGCATCACGTTGAACGCCAGATCTGAAGGAATGGCAAAGCCGATGCCGATATTGCCGGCCGCACTGCCACCGGGATTGAAGATCGCGGTATTGATGCCGATCAGCTCGCCGCGCAGATTGACCAGGGCCCCGCCGGAATTGCCCGGATTGATGCTGGCATCGGTCTGGATGAAATTCTGGTAGCCCAAACCGGGCAGGCCATGCCGGCCCAGGGCCGAGACGATGCCGGAAGTGACGGTCTGGCCCAGACCGAAGGGATTGCCCACGGCCACGACGAAATCACCCACGCGCAGGCTACCGGAGCGTGCCAAAGGCACGGCGGCAAGGTTCGGAGCCTGGATGCGGATCAGGCCCACGTCGGAATCCTCGTCGCTGCCCACGACTTCGGCGCTGAAGGTACGACCATCGGCCAGCGCCACCTGCACATCATCGGCGCCGGCAATCACGTGGTTGTTGGTCAGGATCAAGCCTTTGGCGGCATCGATGATGACGCCCGAACCCAGCGACTGGCGGATACGCTCTTGCGGCACATCCGGCAGGCCGAAGAACTGGCGGAAAAACGCGTCATCGGCAAACGGGCTGCGCACTCGCACCACGGTCTTGCTGTGGATATTGACCACGGCCGGAGTCACGGTTTCGAGCATGGGCGCCAGGGAAGGCATGGGCGTGCCATTGACATCGGCCGGCAACGCCGACCAGGACGCCAGCGGCATCGACAAGCTCAGGGCAAACAGGGCCAGACGCAGGGGTTGGACCAGAATCGACATCGGACCTCCTCAAGTTCAAGACAGCGCCGGCTTCGACCCTGGCCAAGGCTCGATGTTCCCGACCTGGCCAGATCGTAAAAGCACAACGCGACTATCCATGCTCGCGCTGTCGGGCAAAGCCGGCACGCAGGAACCACCACACCCCCACTGCCATCAGACCAAGCGAGCCCAGCATCACCAGGCCGCCCCAGAACCAGTGAGGACCGCCCAACTGAGCCGCGATCTGGGCCGTATCCGAGGCCAGCTCGCCCATGCCGGTCCGGGCCTGCGAGGCAAACAGGTAATCGCTTCGCGACAGGCTTGCCAGACAGGCCTGCACCGCCAGAAAGCAGGTGAACGTCTGCATGGGCAACGCGTGCCAACGCAACACCATCCAGATCACGATCAGGGTGCATGCGCTTGTCCAGACCCAGCCAAAGACATTGTGGATTCAGAACACCAACGCCACCAGCAACACCAGCGCAATCGCCGCCAAGGCTGCCCGCGCCAGGCGCGCATGGGTCGCCAGCACAAACAACATCGCCGCCAACAGCGAAGGACCGAACAAGCCACCAGCGGCCACCCAGGCCCGCGCCAGAGCCGTATCCGGCGCCCGCGTCGAGGCCACCCCGGAACCGTCGGCAAACACGCGCAATGATTCGAACGAACCACCCGCCAGCAGCGCGGCCAATCCGTGCCCCAATTCATGCACCAACGATCCCAGCAGAACCTGCGGCCACGCCAGCCAGGCCAGGCTCGGAACCAGCCAGGGCAGCAACAGCAGCAACAGGGAAAGCGTTACCGCCCAGAACAGGGCGATGCGAACCCGTCGAACCGGGCTCGCATCGGGGTTTGAAGCCATTGGCACGGCGTCGATCAAGGCGTCTCCAAGGTGTTTGTCCGGGCCTGGCGCGATTCCTGCATGGTCATGTCTGTTCTGGCAAGCTCCATGAGTCCGCAATCATGATATTTCCCGTTTTCGTGGAACGCACACTCTGGTCCATTCTGGATTGGGGCTCGGCAATCGGCAAAGCCCTGGGTCATGCAGCCCTGGGCACCCTGTGCGCACCGACGCAGATTTGCCGTCATCCCGAATGAAGTGACTGGCCGCGCCAGTGCAAGTGACGTCCTGCGTCACCCGTCATCATCTGCAATATTCCGGCGGTGCGTAGGCATTGCGCCCGCACAGGGTGAACATCGCCAGTCCTGTTCAGCTTCGATTGCGCCCACCCCGCTTTGGTTGCGATCCAGTTCATGCGCCATGGCCGAGGCTTGAACCCGTGCCGATTCACGGCGCATACCCGGAGAACAGCCATGCGAATGATTGCCTTCCTCGCCAGCGCCGCGCTTGCCCTCGGCCTGGCTACGAGCCCATCGGCCAACGCCCACGACGCCCGCATCTGGGTTTCCTTGGGTGACGTCACGTTCAGTGCCGGCCTGCCCTACCATCGCCAGCATCACTACCCGCTGTATCGTGAGCAGGGTCGACACGGTCCGCGCTATTACTACTACGCCGCCCCGGTCAGGCCGATGCCACACTACCGTCCAGGCCCGCCGTATGGTCCGGGTTACGGTTATTACTACGATGCCCGTTATTATCAGCCTGCACCACCACCGCCACCGCGGCCACGTCCGGGCTATCACCGCCACCGTCCCGGTTATTGATGCCGCCATTTGCGTGATCCGGGCATTGGCCGCATCCACGCAGACATCAAGCAATTGCATGGGCCACGCCAAGGCGTGGCCCGTGTCATTCCAGATAGCTCAATACAAAGCGAAGCGAATCGGCAATTCCGCAAACACCACCTGTCCGGGCGGGGCAAAACGCCAATAGCGCTGCACGTGACTGCGCGCGGCCCGATCCAGTTCGGCATGGCCGCTGCTGCGCAGCACCTCGACCTCCATGGGCAGGCCATTGGTGCCGATATGGATGCGCAAACGCACCTCGCCCTGCCAGCCCATGCGCTTGGCCCGGCTCGGATACGGTGGCTCGGGGCCATACAGCAAGGCCAGACCCGCGACTCCGCTACCGCCCAGGGCATCTTCCGAAGTATCGCCAATGGCATCGGGGCTCGCCGCCGGCAGATCGGCCGGTTCCAGCAATGCAACCGGAGAAACATCCACCGCCTCGGATTCCAGCACTGGCACCACAGGTACCGGAACCACGTCCTGACGTACTGTCGGACGCTGTGGCGCTGTCGGCATCGGCGGTGGCGGAATTGAAACGACCTGATCCGGCAGACGGATCTCGACCCTGATCGGTGGTGTGGCCCGGACCACGGGCATTTCATCCACAGCCATTGGCCGGGCCAGGGTCATCAACAACAGCACCAGCAGGTGTGCCGCCAGTACCGTGCTGCCCACGCCGATGCGCAACGACGAGGGGCGGGTATCCATCTCATTCAGGGTATGCATGTCGAACTCCGCAATCAGGGGATTCGCAACATGCAACGCAGCAACAGGCGCAATGGGGTTGAGTGGTGTGCCGATTTTCTCCGCCAGCGCGGTTCAGGCATTCAGATCCGGAATCAGCTTGTTTTCCAGATAGGCGATCATGTCCTTGATTCGCAGTTTGCGGCGCTTCATCCGGGTCAGCTCCAACTGATCGGCCCAGCGCATTTCACCGGCTTCGGCGATGGCCTGGTCCAGCTCACGATGCTCACTGCGCAAGGCAGAAATCTGCTGCACGATCTCGGCAGTTTCAGACATGGGACGGCCTATCCGGCGACGACTGCTGCCCAGCTTACGCGGGACATCGACCACAGGGAAGTCTGCCAGCCCGGTTACAATGGGTGCTGCCCAGGTTCCATCCCGAACCCACGCCCCAGGCATCCACGGGACCCTGGAGATCGGGTCGGCAAACCGACCTTCGATCTCATCCTGCACCTTCCCTTTCACCACTTTCGGACTTCCATGCTCTTTCGCAACCTGACCCTGTTTCGTTTCTCCCATTCGCAACTGTCCAGCCTGGAAACCCTTGCGGAAAAACTCGCCGACCACGCGCTCAAGCCCGTTGGTCCGCTGGAACTGTCCAGCCGTGGCTTTGTCTCGCCTTTCGGGCGTGGTCACGAGGCTCTGTCGCATCGGATCGGTGATTGTCTGCTGCTGAACCTCGGCGGCGAAGACAAGATCCTGCCGGCAGCGGTTGTCAACGAGTTCCTGACGGAAAAACTCGATGCCATCCGCGCCCACGAAGATCGCAATCCCGGTTCCCGCGAGCGCAAACGCCTCAAGGACGAGGTATTGACGGACCTGCTGCCGCGCGCCTTCTCGCGTCCGACCCGGGTGCCCGCTTACCTCGACCTGGCCCGCGACTGGTTGCTGGTCGATACCAGCAGCCGCAAGAACGCCGAAGCCGTGGTATCGGCCATTCGCGAAGTTCTGGGCTCATTTCCAGCCCTGCCGGCCAATGCTGAAACCAGTCCGCGCGCGCTCATGACCGGCTGGCTTGCCGGCGAAGACCTGCCGGACGGTTTTGCCCTGGGCGATGAATGTGAACTGCGTGACCCGGTCGATTCGGGTGCGATCATCAAATGCCGCCGTCAGGAACTGGCCAGCGAGGAAATCCGCGAGCACCTCAAGGTCGGCAAGCAATGCTTCCAGTTGGGTCTGGTCTTTGCCGACCGCCTGTCCTTCGTGCTGGGCGAAGACCTGGTCGTGCGCAAGCTCAAGTTTCTGGAAACCGCCACCGAAGCCCTGGAAAAGGATGATCGCCAATCCCTGGAAGCCGAACTGGACGCCAGCTTCGCCCTGATGAGCGGCGAGCTGGGCTTGCTGCTGGAGCGTCTGGAAACCGAGCTTTCCCTGAGTTCGGCCGATGCCTGAGATCCGACGGTCACGTCGGCAACAGCGCGATATCCAGCTCGTGCGTTTGCCCGACGGGCGACAGATCGAGCTGCTGCGTGTGCGCGATCCCCGGGCCCGGCGCTTGCGCCTGCTGGTGTCCTCGCGCGGCCCGCGCCTGACCATCCCACCGGCTGCAAGCATCGATCAGGCACACGTCTTCGTCGAGCATCATCTGGACTGGCTGGCTGCACAGGTGCCCGACCCCGGCCTCCAGGCCACTCGCGCCCATCCTTTCACCCCCGCTCTGGCAGGGCATGTGTCCTTGCGTGGCCAGCCTTTGGCCCTGGACTGGCGCACCTCGCCCTGGTTGCAGATCCATCAGCAGGAAGATCGCCTGGTGATCGACCTGCCCGAGCAGACTCCGCCGGCGACCTTGCGTCGGGCCCTGCACGATTTTCTCGTCGCCCAGGCCCGCGCCGATATTGGTCGCTGGTTGCTACGCTACCTGCCGGGCCTGCCGCGCACACCGCGCAGTTGGCGCATCCGGCCCTTGTCTTCGCTGTGGGGTTCGCTCAGCAGTTCCGGGGCCATGTCTCTGGATCTGGCTCTGATCCTGGCACCGTCAGCCGCGTTTGATTACGTTCTGGTGCACGAGCTATGCCACTTGATCCACGCCAACCACGCCCCTGCGTTCTGGCAGGAAGTGGAGCAACGCTGCCCCGATTGGAAGCGCCAGCGCCAGTGGCTGAACACGCACGGGCTGGAACTCAAGCACACCTTGCGACAACTGCTGGCAACCGGTTGACGCCTGGTGTGGTGTCTCGCAAATAACGCGATGAAATTCCGGATGGATTTCGCTGTGAGGCAAGGCACGAGGAGGCGTCGTAGTGGTGCTACGGCGACGACGAGTAACGCCGCATCGCAGTGAAAGACGCCGGAATTGTTTGATGGTATTTGCGAGACACCACACTAGTTTTTGCCAAGCTGACGTTCGACCACTGCCGCCAGTGCCTCCACATGCGCGGCATCGGCATTGAGGGCAGGAATATAGCGCAGGCCCTGGCCACCGGCATGCCGGAAGAACTCGTCATTCTGGATGGCGATTTCCTCCAGGGTTTCCAGGCAATCCACGGCAAAGCCGGGACACACCACATCCAGCCACTTCACCCCACGCTGCGCCAGCGCGCGCACGGTTTTGTCGGTGTAGGGCTCCAGCCACTGGGCCTTGCCCAGACGGGACTGGAAACTCAGACTCCATTCCTGTCGCTCCAGGCCCAGGCGAGCAGCGATGGCCTCGGCACTGGCCTGGCACTGGTCGGCATAGGGATCGCCCTTGTCGACACATTCACGCGGAATGCCGTGGAAGGAAAACAGCAGATGGCCCGGTTCACTCTGGGCCTCACGATGTTTGCGGATCGAAGCGGCCACGGCCTCAATCCAGGCCTCGTCCTGGGCATAGGCATCGATCAGGTGCACCTGCGGCCAGCGCCGCCATTGCCCCAGCTCGGCCATGACCGCATCAAACACCGAGGCCGTGGTGGTTCCCGAATACTGCGGATACAACGGCAACACCAGCAAGCGTCGCAGGCCACGTTGGCGCAGGGCGCGCAGGCGCGTGGCCACATTCGGCTGGCCATAGCGCATCGCCAGCACGACCTCGGCGCGACCCGCCAGCCGGGCGCGCAAACCTTCGGCCAGGTCTTCGCTGAGAAAGCGCAGGGGCGAACCGCGTTCGTTCCAGATCTTGCGATAAGCCGTCGCCGAACGTGGTGCCCGCAAGGGCAGGATCACCCCGTACAGCACCGGGTACCAGAACAGGCGCGGGAGTTCGACCACACGCCGATCGGACAGAAATTCGCGCAGATAACGGCGCAATGCCGACGCATTCGGTGCCGCAGGCGTTCCCAGGTTGACCAGAAGGACGGCACTGTCGACAGATTCGACACGGGATTCTGAGGTGGATCGGGACATGGGTCTCCATGAAAAAACCGGACATCACCAGGCGACAGCCGGTTTGTACCATTGAAATTGCGGGAGAAAATGCTATGCTCCGGGCTGACGCCTCAAAAATGCATAGATCAAAAGGCGTCGCTTCGCGCCCGCATACATACTAACTCGAAGGACGACCTTGATGCGTCCCCTGTGCTACCGACGGCTGTTGGCCCTGTTGGCCATGTTGTTGCCGCTGCCGATCCTGGCGGCGCCGACGGCCTATGTCTCGGCATGGAACACCCTGTACCGACTCGACCTGGCCACGGCCCAGGCGACCCGTATCGGTACCGGCATCGGCTTCAACGATGTCGAAGGCCTGGCTTTTGCTCCGGACGGCACCTTGTACGGCGTCGCCGATGGCACCATCGGCAACGGTTCCGCATTGACCGATTTTCTGATCCGGATCGATACCAATAGTGGTGTCGGCACCTTGATCGGGCCACTTCAGGGGCTGGCTGGCGAAGGCCCGAGCGGACAACTCGATTACGGCCTTTCGTTCAGTTGTGACGGTCGTCTGTGGGCTTCTTCCGACACCACCGGACGCTTCTGGGAAATCAATCCACACGACGGCCAGGTCACTGAAATCGGCAATACCGGCGCGCCCTTGAGCGATATCACCACCATCGGCAAGCAGATGTATGGCATCGGCGTGCGCACCGGCTTTGGCGATCCCGCCCAGCAAGCCCTGTACCGGGTCGACCCGGTCACGGCCACGGCGGTGCGTATCGGCAGCCTGGGTGTGGCCGACAATCTGAGCAGTGCCGGCATGGATTTCGATGCCAATGGCACCCTTTGGGCCACGCTGGATTCGCAACCACCCGATTATGACCGGGCCTCGCGCCTGGCCCGGATCAACCCGGTCACCGGCCAGGCCACGGTCGTGGGGTCGATCACCGGCATCACCGACAACCTCAGTGTGCGCGCCCTGGCCATTACCACGCCCGGCCCGTGTACCGGCGTTGATGTGCCCAAACCTGCTGCCCTTGTTCAACGGGTTCCGAGCCTGAATCTGCCCGGCCTGTTGCTGCTGGGTCTGCTGGCTCTGGGCATTGGCGGACTGCGCTTGCGCTCGCTGCACTGAGTCGGGGTTCATGCGGGCTCGAGCATACTCGGGCCATCTTTGATCCGTTCAGGAGAACCCGATGTTGCGCTTGCTCTCCACCTTGTTGCTGACCTTGGGCCTGTTTGGTTTTCACGCCGATCTCCAGGCCGCCAAGCCCGATGAAAACACGCGCATCCAGCGCGCCACCGAAGTGCTCGACGAGGTCATGCGCATGCCCGAGCACTCGATCCCGCAAAAACTGCTCCAGGAGGCCCACGCCATCGTCGTGGTTCCCGACGTGGTCAAGGTCGGGCTTGGTGTTGGCGGCAAACGCGGGCGCGGGGTCATCTCCATTCGTCTGCCGGATGGCACCTGGAGCTCGCCCAGTTTCGTCACCCTCACCGGCGGCAGTTTCGGCTTCCAGGTCGGAGTTCAGGCCACCGACGTGGTTCTGGTGTTCCGCACCGAGCGTGGCCTTGACTCGGTCGTCAACGGCAAGTTCACCCTGGGCGCCGATGCGGCGGTCGCCGCCGGTCCGGTTGGACGCAATGCCCAGGCTTCCACGGACGCCCAGTTCAAGGCTGAAATCTATTCCTATTCCCGCTCTCGTGGCTTGTTTGCCGGTGTGGCCCTGGATGGTGCCGTGCTGTCGATCGACCATCGTTCCAACGGTCGCGCCTACGGCAACAAAACCACGGCCCGAGCCGCCTTCGAAGGTCGTGTGCGCCGCAGTCCGCCAGCCGTGGTCGATTTCCGCGATCGCCTGGAAGAAATCGGCACGCGCTGAAGCAAATGTCGTGACGGGTGTCGATGCGCCCTGGGGTGCACTACACTTCAACTTTCTTCGTTGTAATGTGAGACACAAACCATGGGCGGCTTCAGTATCTGGCATTGGCTGATCGTGCTGCTGGTCGTGGTGCTGTTGTTTGGCACCAAGAAGCTCCGCAATGCCGGCTCGGACCTGGGCAGCGCCATCCGCAGCTTTCGCAAGGGCCTGCAGGGTGAAGACGAGCCGCGAAAACTCGACGAAAACACGTCCGAGTCCGACCCGGCCACGAAAGAGCCCGCGGCCACACGCAAGAACGATTGATACGGAGGCCCTGCCGTGTTCGAGGTCGGCCTGACCGAACTGGCGATGATCGCGCTGGTGGCACTGCTGGTGCTCGGCCCTGAACGGCTGCCACGGGCGGCCCGTCTGGCCGGCTTGTACCTGCGCAAGGCACGCGCCAGCTGGCATTCGATCCGCACCGATATCGAACGCGAACTGGCCGCCGAGGACATGGGCCAGGCGGCCAGCAAGCTTGAACACGAGCTGGGCACGGATGAACTGCGCACGGCCGTGCAGGACGCCACCCGCGAGCTGAAGTCGATTACCCGTCTGTCATCGGCTGCCGCGACAAAATCTCCCGATTCCGACCCGGCGAGCACGGTCGACACCACGCCCGATACGCGGGAATGACCACATGCCCGCGCCACGCCATCTGCATCGTGCTGCCCAAGCCCACGCACACGCCGTTCCCACCGCACGCAACCTGTGCCGGATCGCAAGCCCATGACCTCGGCTGAAGGCGACACCGGGCAAAGCCTGATCGGGCATCTGATCGAGTTGCGCGCGCGTCTGTTGCGGGCCGTGGTCGCGGTGCTGGTGGTGTTTCTGGCGCTGATACCCTTTGCCAATCGCATCTACACCCTGTTGGCCGAGCCGTTGCGGGCCAAGCTGCCCGAAGGCACGCAGATGGTGGCGATCGATGTCGCCAG
The DNA here is from genome assembly GCA_964424535.1 of uncultured Aquimonas sp. GTDB lineage: Bacteria > Pseudomonadota > Gammaproteobacteria > Xanthomonadales > Xanthomonadaceae > Denitratimonas. The sequence goes on along the minus strand of CAYRJS010000003.1, from coordinate 10,578 downwards.
TCCCTTTCTGACACCGATCAAACTGGCGTTTTTCGTGGCTCTGGTTTTGGCCATGCCACTGGTTCTGCACCAGCTTTGGGCCTTTGTCGCTCCCGGCCTGTATCGCAACGAACAACGTCTGGCCCGACCTTTGCTGGTTTCCGCCGTGGCCTTGTTCTATACCGGCTGCGCCTTCGCCTATTTTCTGGTGCTGCCGGCCGTCTTCGCCTTCCTGACCTCGATCGCCCCCGAAGGGGTGGCGGTGATGACCGATATCAGCCGCTACCTGGACTTCGTGCTGGTGCTGTTTCTGGCCTTCGGTTTCAGCTTCGAGGTGCCGGTTGCCGTGGTCATCCTGGTCCTGCTGGGCTGGGTCGAAGTCGAGCAGTTGCGCGAGGTACGCGGCTACGTCGTGGTCGGGGCCTTTATCGTGGCTGCCGTGATCACCCCACCCGATGTGGTTTCGCAACTGATGCTGGCCATCCCCATGTGCCTGCTGTATGAAGCTGGCATCATCGCCGCGCGCGTGCTGGTGCGACGCAAGGCCGAAGCCCCTCGCCAACAGGAGTGACCATGGATCGCTACGAGCGCATCAATCTCTTGCACCGCAGCTTGCGCCTGGCCCGCTACCCCGTCCCGGCGCAGCGTCTGATGGACGAACTGCAGTGCTCGCGCGCCACGGTTTACCGCGATGTCGCCTTTTTGCGCGATGTTCTGGGTGCACCAGTGGAAACCTCGGAAGAACCGGCCGGATTTCGCTATGACGCCGCCGAGGCGGAACGCTTTGAACTGCCCGGTCTGTGGCTGAGTCCGGACGAACTCCACGCCTTGCTGGCGACCCGACAATTATTGGCCAAGTCCGGACCGGGGGATTTTCTCGCTGAAGCCCTGGAACCGGTCCGCGGCCGCATCGAGGCTTTGTTGTCCGAACAGGCCGGCGGCAAACACTGGCCGGTCGAACGTATCCGCGTCATCACCAGCGGCACCCGCAGCATCGATGAGGCCACCTTTCGCCTGGTCGCCGGGACCGTCTTGCAGCGGCGACGGCTGGGCTTTCGTTACCGCGCCCGTTCCACCGGTGCCACGACCCGGCGCCTTGTCTCCCCGCAACGGCTGACCCATTACCGCAACAACTGGTATCTGGATGCCTGGGATCACGAGCGCGAAGGCCTGCGCAGTTTTTCCCTGGATCGGATCGAAGCCGCAAGCCTGCAGGCGGAACCTGCCATGGACGTGGCCGAAGTCGATCTCGACCAGCATCTGGCCTCCAGTTACGGCATCTTTTCCGGCCCACCCAAAGCCTGGGCCACGATCCGCTTCTCCGCTGAAGCGGCCCGCTGGGCCTCCGAAGAACGCTGGCATTCGGACCAGCAAGGCCACTTTCTGCCCGATGGCCGCTACGAATTGCGCCTGCCCTACAGCAACTCGCGCGAACTGTTGATGGATGTACTGCGCTACGGTCCTGATGCCAGCATCGTGGAGCCGATCTCGTTACGCCATGAAGCCCAGATCCAGTTGACCTTGGCGTTGTCCAACTACAGCGGTTGAAGCCGAACCGGCGGCAACCGCCGGATAGCCGAGACACCGAATTGGCCCATGCGCCAATCAAGAACGGTTATCATTGGCACCATGTATCGTTTTTCCGTTGCCATCGACCACGCCAGCATTGTGACGTTCCCGCCACACTCTGACGTGCCGGTCCAAGCCACATGAGCGCCATCATCCAACCCGCTTACCGCCGTATGCGTACGGTCCAGGGGCTGGTCCTGATCGTGCTGATGGCCCTGGCTCTGGTTCTTGCCGCCTTCACCGATGGCACCTGGCACGGCAGTATCGCGCCCCTGCAGATCGTCCTGGCTCTGGCCGGCATCGGTCTGTACGCCAGCATCTGGGCCCTGACGCGCCGATCAATCCCCACGCTGCTTCCCGAAACAGCACCTGTTGCGGCGGCCACCCCGGAAATCGACACGGCCTTGCCCGTGTTCTATGCCAGCCAGACCGGCACGGCGGAAATGTATGCGCGTCAATGTGCCCAGGCCATGACCGACCAAGGCCTGGCGGCCCGGGCCGAGCCTCTGGAAGCACTGACGCCCGAGCGTCTGCGCGGATTGACCCGGGCCTTGTTCATCGCCAGCACCACCGACGACGGCAATGCCCCGTATCCGGTTTCGGCTTTCGTGCGTCAGGTGATGGGTACGTCCTTGCCGCTGCCCAACCTGCACTACGGCTTGCTGGCTCTGGGCGACAGTTACTACGACACCTTTTGCGGTTTTGGCCGGGATCTGGATGCCTGGTTGCAGGCCCAAGGTGCACAAGCCCTGTTTCCTCGCATCGAAGTCGACGACAACGACCCGGCAGCACTGGATGCCTGGCGTGAACAACTGGCGCAACTGGCCGGCACTGACATGCAGGACTCGTGGCAGGCCCAGGCGTTTTTGCCCTGGCGTCTGCAACAGCGTGTCGAACTCAATCCCGGCAGCCTGGGCGAGCCCACCTTTCTGCTGCAACTGGTGCCCGAGGGTGATCAAGCCCTGCATTGGGAGGCCGGTGATATCGCCGAAATCCGCCCCCGCCACGGCTCGGCCACACTGGATCGCTGGCTCGCCGTCAGTGGCCTGGACGGTGAACAGCTGATCCCAGGTCCATCCGGCTCGACATCCTTGCGTGAACACCTGGCCTGGAGTGAATTGCCCGAACCGGAAAGCCTGCGCGGCAAGAACGCGACCCAGCTTGCCGAAGCCCTGGTCGAGCTGCGTCATCGTGATTATTCGATTGCCTCGCTGCCCGGCGATGGTTGTATCGAATTGCTGGTGCGCCAGGGCCGCAGAAGCGATGGCAGCCTCAGTCTGGGTGCGGCCTGGTTGACCCGTGATGCCGAGATCGGCGCCCGCATTGACCTGCGCCTGCGCAGCAACGCCAATTTCCGCGCGCCCGATGATGCCTCGCCCCTGATCCTGATCGGCAACGGCACTGGCCTGGCTGGCCTGCGCGCCCTGCTGCGCCAACGCATCGCCCAAGGCCGTTTGCGCAACTGGCTGATCTTCGGAGAGCGCCAGCAAGCCTGCGATTTCTATTACCGCGAAGAACTGGAAGCCATGCTGGCCAAGCGTCAACTGGCCTATCTCGACCTGGCTTTTTCCCGCGACGGCCCACAACGCGTTTACGTCCAGGACCGACTGCTGGAACAGGCCGAACGGGTACGCGACTGGGTCAGCGCCGGAGCCACCCTCTGCGTTTGCGGCAGCCAGGACGGCATGGCTGCAGGCGTCGATACCAGCCTGCGGCAGATCCTGGGCGATGAAGCGATGCAGGCCCTGACCGAATCCGGCCGCTACCGCCGCGACGTCTACTGAACCATTGATACCCGGCAAACCAGCCCCATAGATGCTTTATGGCTACCGGTTGGGCAAAAGAAGGCGCAGTTCAGGACCAGATCGACAGCACCGTCGAAGATGCGGTGCGACGTGCGCGTCAGCGTCTGACCACCGGCCCAGGCCGACTTGACTGCGAAGACTGCGGCGAGCCCATCCCGGCGGCGCGACGTCAAGCCATGCCCGGTGCCCGTCGTTGTCTGACCTGTCAAGCCGAACACGATGCCAGCGACAACGCCGCGCTCTACAACCGACGCGGCAGCAAGGACAGCCAGTTGCGCTGAAATTCGGCGGCGCGGCTTCAGGTTTCCGGCATCGTGAAACGCCAGGGCAACAACGCATCCGCCGATACTTCGACCCAGCGACCATCCGGCTGGCGAAAGCTCACCAGCGCATCTGGCCCAAACTCCACCAGAGCCTGACGGCAGCCTCCGCACGGAGACACCGGCAGGGCTGCACCTTCTTCGGCAAAAGCGGCCACGGCTATGGCTGCCAGGCGAAACTCCCGGCCTTCAGCCTGGACCGCCGTGGCAATCGCTGCACGTTCGGCACAGCCACCCAAGGTATAGGAAGCATTCTCGACATTGCAGCCCACGTACACCTGGCCGCTCGTCGAACACAGGGCCGCACCCACACGCAGACGTGAATACGGGGCATAGGCGCGTTGTGCGGCTTCTATCGCCAACTGCCGCAGGGAATCAAGATCAATGGGCATCCAGGTTCGGCTCATGCTTGCGGTCAACGATCATGCCATAACCTGGTGTGGTGTCCGCAATGGGCTCACATGCCCCGCAACACCAGGCGAAATTCCACGCCATCACCGGCAGGCAGGTTGCTGGCACGCGCATGGCCGCCATGCTGCAGCGCCACCAGACGCACCACATGCAGGCCAAAACCCAGATGCGGTGTACCGGCAGCATCGCGCTGACCTGCTGCGCGCAGACTGACCAGGGAATCGAACAGGCGCTCCTGCATGGCTTCGGGCAAGGCCGGACCGGAATTGGCCACGGCGATTTCGACGCCTTCAGCACTCGTGGCCAGCGCCAGCAAGACCCAACCATCCTCGGGACAAAAACTGCGGGCGTTGTCGATCAGCTTGTCCAGAGCCTGCACGATCAAATCCGGCGCGCCGCGAAACGGCACCGCTTGCGGCGGCAACATGGTCTGCAAGGTCCGCGGTGCCAGCAAGGCTCGATAGCCTTCCGCACAATCGGCCAGCAGCGCACGCAGGTCGAAGGCCTCGGCCTCGGCGGCAGCAATGGCGCGTTCCACCCGGCTGGCCTGACTCATTGCGCGCACGATCGCGCCCAATCGATCCACCCCGTCACGTGCTCGCTCGACATAGGTACGGGCGGCCTCGGACAAGGGTTCTGCCTCCAGGTTCTCCAGCGAAGACCGCGCCACGGCGATGGGTGTATGCAATTCGTGCGACAAGGTTCCAGCCAGACCACGCAGATAATCCGAATAGGCTTCCACTTCCTCCAGCAGGCGCCCGAAGCTGCGCGACAGATCACCCAGCTCATCGCCCGCCGTGGATGCCTCGAAACCAGCCCGGGCATCTCGTCCAGTGCGGGTAATGGCACGTTCGGCGGCGCGACTCAGGGTTCTGATACGCGAACCCAGACGACCGGCAAAGGCAAACAGCACCAGGCCCACTGCCGACATCGTCAGGACACTGGCCAGCATCAAGCCAGCCAAGGCCTGGCCACTCAACAACAAGGATTCGCTGGGTCGTTCCAGCAGCAAAGCTGCCCGCGTCTGCCCGCCACTACGCACGGGTACGGCCGTGGCCAGCATCAAACCTTGTCCATGCTCCAGGCCATACCAGGCAAATGCCGGACGTTCGGCCAGGGCCTGCCACAACTCTGCTCGTTTCTGCTCATGGCTGGCGTCCAGATCCGGCATCGGCATCGGCGGTTCCGGGGCCAGCAGACGATAAAGCAGACGTTGCCAGACACTGGCCTGAACCTGATCCGTTCCTTGCTGGAACTGCCCCGCCCGGGCCAGCACCCAGCCATCGGCCTGCACCAGACTGGCCTGCACCCCTGCTGGCACCAGATCCTCCAGCAAGCGCTGCAAGGACACTGGCGCACGCTGCACCAGCCAGCGTCCTTCCGGCAAACCCGGATCGGTGCCGAACCGGCGCGGCGGCAGGGCCGGATCGCTGAAATCCAGCACCTCGAAACCGATCCGCTGTGGCAGATAGCCTGAAGCAAAGCGCAGTTCGATCTGATACCCCTCGGCCACTTCCTGCCATTCGCCCATGACCCGTGGCGTCGTTGCCGCGTTGTCCAGGGCTTTCGTTCCCAAGGTGCCGGGAGCAGCACTGGCCAGGCGCAAACGGTGCAGACCGGCGGCATCTTCAAGCACCAGAATCAGTTGATCGGCCCGCCCGGCTTGCAAGCCATCGGCATCGGCCCGCACCGGGCTGCGATCGTCCACGCGGGCGAACAGGTACAGGTCGTCATTGCGTTGCGCCAGGGTCACGCTCAGACCTGGAACCAGCGTCTGCGGGATCAATGTCTGGGCTTGCCAGTCGCCGTCATAGCCATCGAGCATCAGCGCCGAACTGGCACCTTGCACGAACACCACCGGACCGGGCTCGGGCAAGGTCTCGGCCTGAGCCACCACGGCCCGGGCCAGCATCTGGGCCGAAGCCAGTTGCACCTGGGCCTGGCCTTCGCGCAGCAAGACCTCGAACTGGCGGGCCAGCATCCAGCCTGCCAGCGGCAGCACCAAGGTGGACAAGGCCAGCAACAACAGCTTCTTGCGCAAGGACATGGTCAGTCAGCGTCCACCCGAGGCCGGGACGGGAAGATCGGTTCTGCCTGCAGGATTGTTGTATTCAACCGGTGATATAGCTTTGCAGGTGCTCGATCTGCTGGCTTTGTTCGTCGATTACGGCCTTGACCAGATCGCCGATCGAAACCAGACCGATCATCGTGCCCTGTTCCAGCACCGGCAGGTGCCGAATGCGGTTGTCGGTACACCGGCGCATGCAGGACTCAACGGTATCTTCCGGCGCCACCGTGATGACCTTCTCGGACATGATTTCCCGCACCATAGTGTCGCGTGAAGAATGCCCCATGAGAAATACCTTGCGGGCGTAATCGCGCTCGGAAATCATCCCGACGAGCTGGCCATCGCGCACCACGGGCAAGGCTCCGATACCGCGTTCGGCCATGGCCTGGATGGCCGTAAATACCGGTTCATCCGGGCCAATGGAAAAGACCTGACTGCCCTTTTGCTCAAGCAGGTGTTTGACCTGAAGCATCTGCAACCTCCCCACAGTCCTGGCCAGAAACCAAGGTGAGCGTACCGCAATCCGCAAACGGATGCGACCGTACCGACCGGAAACCCGGATCCACACAAAAACAGGGAAAACGGCGGTTGCAGACCGATCGATTCGAGCAAATACCCGAATCGACATGAGTACATGACGTTTTTCACGCACCTGACTTATGCCGACAAGGCATGATGTAGGTCCTCCCCTACTCCACAAGGATTTTCCCCATGAGCCAGGATCACTGGAAACTGGAAACTGCCGCCGTCCACGCCGGTTACGTACCCGACCCAACCACCAAGGCGGTGGCGGTGCCGGTTTATCAAACCGTCTCCTTTGCCTTCGACAACACCCAGCACGGCGCCGACCTGTTCGATCTGAAGGTGCCGGGCAATATCTATACCCGCATCATGAACCCCACCACCGACGTGCTGGAAAAGCGCCTGGCGGCACTGGAAGGCGGCGTCGGCGCCCTGGCCCTGGCCTCGGGCATGACCGCGGTGAGCTATTCCATCCACACCATCACCGAGGCCGGTGACAACATCATTTCGGCGGCCACGCTCTACGGCGGCACCTACACCCTGTTCGCCCATACCCTGCCGCAAATGGGCGTGGAGGTGCGCTTTGCCGACCATCGCGATCCAGCCTCGTTTGAAAAACTGATCGACGCCAAGACCAAGGCCATCTACTGCGAAGCCATCGGCAACCCACTGGGCAATGTCACCGACATCCCTGCCCTGGCCGAGATCGCCCATCGCCACGGCGTGCCGTTGATCGTGGACAACACCGTGCCCAGCCCCTACCTGTTCCGCCCGATCGAGCACGGTGCCGATATCGTCGTGCACGCTGCCACCAAGTACATCGGCGGCCACGGCAACTCCATGGGCGGGGTGATCGTGGATTCGGGCAAGTTCCCCTGGGCCGACTACGGCAAGAAGTTCTTCCGCCTGACCGAGCCGGACGTGAGCTATCACGGCGTGGTCTACACCGAGGCGCTGGGACCGGCGGCCTATATCGGCCGTGCCCGCGTGGTGCCGCTGCGCAATCTGGGTGGCGCCATCAGTCCCATGAACGCCTTCCTGTTGTTGCAGGGCATCCAGACCCTGGCCCTGCGCATGGATCGCACCTGCGAAAACGCCCAGACCATCGCCGAATACCTCGAAAAGCACCCCAAGGTGGCCAAGGTCAATTACGCCGGCCTGCCCAGTCATCCGGATTACGCCAAGGTGCAGCGCCTGATGGGTGGTCGTGCTTCAGGCATCATCAGCTTCGATCTCAAGGCCAGCGATGGTCGCCAGGCCGGCGCCCGCTTCCAGGATGCCCTCAAGCTGTTCCTGCGTCTGGTCAATATCGGCGATACCAAATCGCTGGCCTGCCACCCGGCGTCCACCACCCACCGCCAGCTCGATGCCAATGATCTGGCCAAGGCCGGCGTCTCCGAAGGCATGGTGCGATTGTCGATCGGCATCGAGCATATCGACGACCTGCTGGCCGATCTGGAACAGGCCCTGGCGGCAGTGTAATCCTGTCCACCTGCCCGGCTGGCAGTCGGGCAGGTGGACACAATTTGATACGCATCGGTCGGGTTGATCTTGGCTGCATGAATCGGAACCGGAGCGAAGTTGGGTAGACTCAACCCCACCTTCGCTCCTGTTGCGTTGCAGCCACCGTACTTCCTGCGGAGAACCTCCCGATGCGCATCTCGAATGTCCTGATCTTCCTGCTCGGCCTGGGCCTGGCCACGGCAGCACCGGCACAAACCCTGCACCCGCCACAGGTCTGGATTCCGCCAGCACCGGGCAATCAGCCGATCCAGCTCGATACCGTGGCCATCGAGGTCAAGATGCAGGGCTTTCTGGCCCGCACCCGCATCGAGATGGTGTTCGACAACCCCAATGCGCGGGTACTGGAAGGCGAGTTCGTGTTTCCCCTCGGTGCCGGCCAGACCGTGACCGGTTATGCCCTGGAGGTGGATGGTGCCTTGCGCGAAGGCGTGGTGGTGCCCAAGCAAACCGCCCGCGTGGCTTTCGAGGAAACCTCACGTCGACAGATCGATCCGGGCCTGGCCGAATTGACCCGTGGCAATGTCTTTCGGACCCGGCTATATCCGATCCCGGCAAAGGGCAAAAAGCGCATCGTCTTGGAATTCGAACAAGTCATGGATGACGCCGGCAGCCACTGGCGCTACCTGATGCCCCTGCAATTTCGCGAGCCGGTGCGGCATTTCTCGGTCAAGGCCGAAGCCCCGCTGGATGCACCGGTGCCGGAAATCGGCATCGACTCGCCCGACGCGCAAATGGCTTTCACCCAAGCCGCCAGCGTGTGGCGCGC
>CAYRJS010000003.1:0-1514 GCA_964424535.1 uncultured Aquimonas sp. | reverse complement strand
CGCTGCACCGGCCAGAGCACCTTGAAGCTGCGTTTCGGGGATGCCGACGGCCATCAAACCCTGGTGCGCGAAGTCTCCGTGGGGCAAGCCGAACCCGTTACTGGCCCCTTGGCCGATGCGGTCTGGCGTGCCGTTGCCCAGGCCCGCATCACCCAATTGCAGGCCCAGCCCAAGCCGGATACCGAGGCCATTACCCGCCTGGCCGTGCGGCATGGCGTGGTCAGCACCTACACCTCGCTGCTGGTACTGGATCGAATCGAGGACTACGTGCGCTATCGGGTCGAACCCAAGGAACCGGAATTGCGCGAACGCTATCAGCACCTGCTCGCCACGACTCCAAAACTGGATGCTGGCCAAGACCGGGACGCACAAATCCGCAGCCTGGCCCAACGCTGGCAGTCCTTCCGTGACTGGCACAGCCAACGCCATGACTGGCTGGAAACCCTGCTCGAGCCCACGGCCGAGGCCGAATACGCGCTTTGGCAGCAGGCTCGCGCCAATGACGCATTGACGCAGAAGCAACTGGATGCACGCCGCAAAGACCTCGACACGATCCGCAGCCAGGCCAAGGATCTGTCCCGACGCTGGAGTCAGGCCGGTGCCGAACCCGGTCCCCGTGCCGCCTGGGAGCGCGAAGCCATCGCCGTGATGTTGCGTCTGGATGAACTGCGCGAACAGCGCCGCGTCTTGTTGCCAAATCTGGCGCAGGTATCCATCCGCTCCGATGAAGTCGCCGAGGACTTCAGCCCCATGTCCATGCCAGCACCGGCACCAGCACCGGCCTACCGGACGCAACAAGAAGCCGCCCCGGTATTGGAAGCCATCGTCATGGAGGCTGCAGAGGATTCAACAGCCGCCGGTAGCTCGGCAAAAGTTGCCGCGTCCAGTACCACGCCCGCGCTCACACCGCGCATCGAGTTGACCGGCTGGAATCCGGACACGCCTTACCTGAAAACCCTGCGCGAGGCCCGTGATGCCTACGCGGCCTATCTCGAACTGCGCAAGGACAACCTCACCACACCCACTTTTTATCTGGATGTCGCCGATTACTTCCGCAACGAGGTCAAGCAGCCGGCTCTGGCGCTACGCATCCTCTCCAACCTCGCTGAAATCAGCGATGAAAACACCGCCGTGATCCGTATCCTGGGCTATCGCCTGGTGCAATGGGATCATCCCGAATTGGCCGTGCGCCCTTTCGAAGATGCCTTGACCCAACGCCCGGAAGAGCCCCAGAGCCACCGCGATCTGGCACTGGCACTGGCACGTCTGGATCGATCTGCCGTGCAACGCGCGGCCAGCTTGCTCTGGCAGATCGCCACCGGCTCCTGGTCCCCGCGTTTTGCCGAAGTCGACCTGATCGCCCTGCACGAACTGACCGCACTGCTGGCCGCTCATCCCGAAATTGATGTCGCAGCCCTTCAAATTCCCGCCGAACTGCTGGCACCGGTGGAAGTCGGCTTGCGCGTGGTCCTGACCTGGGATGCCGACAATACCGATATCGACCTGCACGTGAT
>CAYRJS010000002.1:36385-37989 GCA_964424535.1 uncultured Aquimonas sp. | reverse complement strand
GGATCCACTCCCGACGCTTCTGGGAGGACGGCACCCAGGCCTCCGATGCCGCCACCATTGCTGCAGAAAAGGCCCTGAGCGAAATCGATGTGCCGCGCGAGAAGATCGGCCTTTTGGTCAATACCTCGGTCAGCCGCGATTTCCTCGAACCCAGCACCGCGTCCATCGTCTCGGGCAATCTGGGCCTGGCCGATACCTGCCAGAACTTTGATCTGGCCAATGCCTGCCTGGCCTTCATCAACGGCATGGATATCGCCAGCCGCATGATCGAGCGCGGCGAAATCGACTATGCCCTGGTGGTGGACGGGGAAACGGCCAACCTGGCCTACGAAAAAACTCTGGCGCGCATGAGCCAGCCGGATGTCACCGAAGAACAGTTCCGCCAGGAAATGGCCACCCTCACTCTGGGCTGTGGCGCCGCCGCGATGGTGCTTTCGCGCAGCGAACTGAGCCCGGATGCCCCGCGTTACAAGGGCGGGGTGACGCGCGCGGCCACGCAGTGGAACACCCTGTGCCGGGGCAATCTTGATCGCATGGTGACCGATACCCGCACACTTTTGATCGAAGGGATCAAGCTGGCGCAGAAAACCTTTGGTGCCGCCAAGACGGCACTGGGCTGGGCCGTGGATGAACTGGATGAATTCGTCATCCACCAGGTCAGCCAGGTGCATACCCAGGCCTTCATCAATGCCATTGGCATCGATCCGAAGAAAGTGCTGACGATCTTCAATGAATACGGCAACATCGGCCCGGCCTCGGTGCCGATCGTGTTGTCCAAGCTGAAAGAAATGGGCCGTCTGCGCAAGGGCCAGCGCATTGCCCTGATGGGCATCGGCTCGGGCCTCAATTGCTCGATGGCCGAAGTGGTCTGGTGAGCCAGACACCGGAATTGCCCTCCTGGCTGGATGTGCAATCCAGTTTGACCGCTGGTGGCGTTGGCATTGACGCCGCCGAATTGCACGGGCTCATGATCGGATTCCTCGCCGCTGGCGGGGATTTGCCCAACGCCGATTGGCCCGCACACCTGCATGTGGATATCGATCCGACCGATCTGGCTGACGATGACACCCTTGCCCGCCTGCGCAGCACCAGCGAACAGGCGCTATGCGATCCGCAACTGGGTTTTGCGCCTTTGCTGCCGAGTGATGAAACCGCCCTGGTGGATCGGGCCGATGCCTTGTTCAGTTGGTGCGGCGGCTTTCTCGCCGGCTTTGCCCTGGTACCGCAGCGCCCTGGTTTGACCGAGGATGCCCAGGAAGCCTTTGACGACCTGGCCCAGATCGCCGCCTTCGTGCGCGATGACGAGGAACAGGACGAGCAGGCCCTGGAGGAAATCATCGAATTCACCCGGGTTGCCGTCTTGCTGATTCACGGTGATGTGCTGGGTAGTCGCCAAGGCACGCAACGTCTGCACTGATACCGGGAACCATGGCTGTCGCGGGCATCAAACCGGAAGAATTCGCACGCCGCCGGCGCCAGTTGATGCGCATGGTCGGAGCCGATGCCATCGTCGTGCTGCCAGCCGCTGCGGTACGCGTGCGCAGCAATGACACCCATTACCCCTACCGGCAAGACAGCGATTTCTGGTACCTGACCGGCTTTGA
>CAYRJS010000002.1:0-36285 GCA_964424535.1 uncultured Aquimonas sp. | reverse complement strand
ACACCCATTACCCCTACCGGCAAGACAGCGATTTCTGGTACCTGACCGGCTTTGATGAACCCGAAGCGGTGCTGGTGCTGGTGCCGGGCCGGACTGCCGGGGAAACCCTGATGTTCTGCCGCGAGCGCGACCGCGAGCGCGAATCCTGGGATGGCAGCCGTCTGGGGCCGGAAGGCGTGGTCGAGCAATTGGGCATGGACGATGCCTATCCCTTTGCCGACATGGATGAAATCCTGCCTCGTCTGATTGAAGGTCGCAGCCGGGTGTATTGCCAGTTGGGTCGCGACAGCGATTTCGATGTGACCTTGATCGGCTGGGTCCGGCGCGCGCGTGCCCAGGCCGGGCAGGATGGCCAGTTGCCGCACGAGTTCCAGTCCCTGGGCCATCTCCTGCACGATTTGCGGGTATTCAAGAGCCCGGCCGAGCGCCGTCTGATGGCCGAAGCTGCACGCATCGCCGCCCTGGCCCATATCGATGCCATGCGCAGTGTGCGTCCGGGCCTGTTCGAATACGAGCTGGAGGCCGAGCTTGTGCACCGGTTCCGACGCCATGGCGCCGTGGCTTCCTACGAGCCTATCGTCGGCGCCGGTGCCAATGCCTGCATCCTGCACTATCGCGCCAACAAGGCCCGGTTGAACGATGGCGATCTGGTGCTGATCGATGCCGGTGCCGAATATCAGGGTTATGCCTCTGACATCACCCGCACCTTTCCCGCCAACGGCCGTTTCAGCCCGCCCCAGCGGGCCTTGTACGAACTGGTGCTGGCGGCCAACCAGGCGGCTTGTGCGACGGTGCAGCCCGGAGTGTCCTGGAATGCTCCGCATGAGGCGGCCGTGATGGTCCTGAGCGAAGGCCTGTTGCGTCTGGGACTGCTCAAGGGCAGCTTGAAACAATGCCTGGCCAAGCACGACTATCGACGTTTTTTCATGCACCGGACCGGGCATTGGCTGGGCCTGGACGTGCACGATGTCGGTGATTACCGCATCGATGGCGAATACCGCCTGCTGGAGCCGGACATGGCTTTCACCATCGAGCCGGGGCTTTACATACCCCCCGACGATATCTCGGTGCCGGCCCGCTGGCATGGCATCGGCATCCGCATCGAAGATGATGTGGTCGTGACCCGTCAGGGCGTGAAAATCCTCAGTGACGGGGTACCGCGCGATCCGGATGCCATCGAAGCCTTGATTGCGGCGCGTTGAGACTTCACCCGCAGGCCGGCGAGCGGCTATGCTGCACACACCTTGCCAGGAGCCGATTGGCCTGTACCCATGCGCTGCCACGCCTACAAGAGCCGTGCCCGGGCGGATACCTATGTTTTTCTGGCCACTGCGGAGGGGTTTGAGGTGCTGCCCGAGGCCTTGCGCGAGCATCTGGGTGAGCTGGACGCGGTGACGTCATTCGAATTGACACCGCAACGGCGCTTGCCACGTATCGAAGCGGATCGGCTCATGGCGGCATTGCAGACACAGGGCTACTGGTTGCAGTTGCCACCGTCCGAGTCCGTGCCGGCATGACCGAGGCAGAGGCTGATCTGGGCCAGCCCGGCGGATTTGCGCGCCTGGCCGGGTTCCTGCCGGCGATCCTGCTGACCTTGTCGGCCTTGTGGCCCGTGTCTGCGCATTGGGCACCAGGCCCGATCCTGGCCTTGCCCCTGTATCTGATGGCGGCCTCGGTCGGCTTGAACCTGACGGCGGGCAGGGGGTTTGGAGCGAGCCTGAAAGCCTGGATGCGGGCGGGAACCTGGTTGGCCCTGGCCTGTGTTCTGGTACTCGGGTTGATCACCTACTGGCCGGCAAACCGCTTGCTGGCTGGTGGTGGCCTAGGCGCGGTTCTGGCTCTGGGAACCGGAATTGGCCTGGCCCTGGTCGTGCTCTGGCATCAGGCCGTGATGCCGATCCTGTGGCTGCTGCCCGAACAGGATCCCGCCTGGCTGCGTCGTCGGGATCTGGGTGAAGAAGCCCTGATCGGCGGTGCCGGCTGGCTGGCAGCGGTTGGTTTTCTGGGGCTGCTGTTGTCCGCCCTGACCGTGACCTGGTTGCTACCCTGGTCCGAGCCCTGGTATCGCGTGGCCGTGGTTCTGCACGCCGTGGTGCTGGCACCGGTATGCGCGCGCCTGGGGCTGCGGGCTGCCTGTTATCAGCTTGAATCGGCCCGGGCGCGCATCGCTGATCGTCTGGCGCAAGCGGCCGTGGCCAGCTTTGTCTCGCACCAGCCTGATCAGGCCAGGGATCTGGATGCCGCGCTGTATGCCGCCGCCCGCGCCGGCCGCATCGATGAAGCCCTGTCCCTGTTGGATTCGGGTGCCAATCCGCATGCGCTGCCAGCTCCTTCCGCGCGTGATCAGCGCAGCCTGCCGATGCTGGCGGCGGTGCAGCCTGACCTGCGTCTGTTGCGTGCCCTGATCTTGGCCGGCGTTGACATCAATCACAACCATGCCGGCCTGACAGCTCTGCTGGCAGCAGTGCGCGACAGCTACCACGGTCGTCATGATGCGGTCCTGATGCTGTTGACCAATGGCGCCGACGCCCGCGCCATCGATGCCGAGGGTGCCAGCGCCCTGCATGGGGCCGCCCGCAGTGCCGATCCGGGCGTGGCCGCCTTGCTGCTTGATGCCGGGGCCTATCTGGATGCCCTGGACAGGCAGGGCAACAGCGCCCTGGGCGTGGCTGCGGCTTTGGGCAATCTTGAAGTTGTGCGCTTTTTGCTTGATCACCGTGCCGCCTGTGAACCGGCCGGGGGCGAGCCTGCGCTGGTGCTGGCTGCTGCTGTCGAGGACGATGACCCGGCCGTATTGACCGCGCTGCTGAAGCACAAGGCCAAGGTCAATGCCCGTGGCCGGCTGGGACGCACGGCCCTGCATGGCGCCTGCCTGCAACGCAATCCCCGGATCGTGGCGGCCCTGCTGGCCGCCAAAGCCGAACCGGATCTGGCCGATGAACAAGGCGTCACGCCCTTGCTGGAAGCTGCGCGCGCCGGGGCCACGGCCTGTGTCGATCATCTGGCTGCTCACGGTGGCATCGACCCGACAGCCTGTGATCAGGCCGGCCGCAATGCCCTGGCCATTGCTTGCCAGAGCGGGGCTTGTGACAGCGCCACGGTCAAGGCCCTGTTGCGCCTGGGCGTGGATCCCCGGCAGCCGGCCAACGATGGCCGTTGCGCCATCGATCATGCAGCTGCAGCAGGGCGTTGGGAGCACGTGGCCTTGCTGGATCCGGGCTATGTGCTGCCGGCTTGTCTGGCCGAGGATGACGAGGCCCTGCAGAACGTGCCGCCCCGGGTGCGTTTGCGCCTGGCGTTGGAGCGCGGCAGTTCTGCCCGCGCCCGTGAATGGCTGGCTCTGGCCATGGTCACGCCGCAAGAGTGCGCCAGCCTGTTCGTGGATCTGGCCCCGCGCCTGCCGCGCGCCAGCGCCCAACTGCTGGTCGAAAGCCTGCAGCCCGAGGCCCGTGATGAAGAGGGCAACCGCGTCGTCTGGCAATTGCTGGCTCTGGGGCCGGTCGCTGATCGGGCCCTTGAGGCCATGCTGGATCGGGCCGAAGTACCGGTCGCGCGCGGCAGTCTGGCGCGTTATCTGGATGCGGCACTGCTGCAGACCCATGCCGGTCCGGCAGCACAAGATATGGCCTTGACCCTGCTTGCACGCGGGGCTGATCCCTTTGCCGCCGATACGGGGGCGCCACCGTTGCACCTGGCCTTGCACCTGCGCTGGCACGCCCTGGTCGAGGCCCTGCTGGATCGCGGCGTGGATCCCCAGAATCGTGACCGTTACGGAAGCACCGCCCTGATGCTGGCCTGCCAACTGAACGATGAAGCCATGGTTCGACGCCTGCTGTGGTACGGCGCCCAGCCGGGAGCGCGGGCGCCAGACGGGCAGACGGCGCAAGGGCTGGCCCTGTCCCTGGGTCACGAGCGTTTGCAGGATTGGCTGGCGTGGCCGAACTGGTCCCTGCCGCGGCGTCCCTTGCGCGATGAAGACGTGGTCGCTGCGGCCCAGGCCGGTGATGGTATGGCCGTGAAGCATTTGCTGGATCTGGGCCTGGCGGTCGATGGCGTGGATGCACAAGGTTGCACGGCGCTGTTGCGCGCCTGCGGTGGCGGATACGTCGATCTGGTCCATGACTTGTTGCAGCGCGGTGCCGATCCGGGCCTGGCTACCCATTCGGGGGCAACCTGCCTGAGCGCGGCGCTGACGGCGTGTCATCTGGATGTGGTCCGGGTGCTGGCCCAGGAAGGCGATATCGAGCTTGACCAACGCCTGCCGGGCGGGATTACCGCCCTGATGCTGGCTGCTGCGCTGGGGCAGGATGCCGCGGTCCAGGTCATGCTCGAGAACGGTGCCGATCCCCAGCTTCGGGATCGGCAGGACGGCACCGTTCTGCATGCTCTGGCCCAGTATGGCTTTGGTGCCTCCGAGCCGGGACCGGCACTGGCGATCTGGCAAGCCCTGCAGGCGGCCGATGTCGAGTTCGATGCCGTCAATCGCATGGGCGAAACCCCCTTGCTGCTGTTGCTGGGGGCCAGTTTCGAGGCGGATACGCCGTGCCATGAACACGTCATCCTGCCCCAGCTGGAAATCCTGCTGCGCCAGGATGTGGCCCTGGACGTACGCGAACGCCGCGGCTTTGGTCCCTTGCACCTGGCCGCCCTGCATGGCCTGGGCGCGGTGGTGCAGCGCTTGCTGGCGGCGGGTGCGGACCCGAACCTGCGCGATGCTCTCAACCGGCGACCAGCGGAAATCGCCCTGATGCGGGGCTATGCCGATATCGCCGCGGCCTTCGTGCCGGGCCAGCCGGTGCCCTCGATTGCGCGTTTCTTGCGCCAGCCGCGGGATTGACCGACGCCTTACAGGGCGTCGGCGTCCAGTTCCCCGGTGCGGATGCGAATCACCTGCTCCAGCGGCGAGACGAAGATCTTGCCGTCGCCGATCTTGCCGCTGTTGGCGGCCCGATGGATGGCTTCGATTACCCGTTCCAGCTGATCCTCGGTAACGGCGACCTCGATTTTCACCTTGGGCAGGAAATCGACCACGTATTCGGCCCCGCGATACAGCTCGGTGTGGCCTTTCTGGCGTCCGAAGCCCTTGACCTCGGTCACCGTGATCCCGGTCACGCCCGCATCCGAGAGCGCCTCACGCACATCGTCGAGTTTGAACGGCTTGATGATCGCCATCACCATTTTCATGCGCACAGCTCCACCGGTATGGAATCAGGAAAAGTCCTAGTTGATTTTAGTGCTTCTTCCGAGCGCGGCAATGGGGCAAGACAGGCACACTGGGTCTATCCTGATTCAAATTCGTGATTGTCATGTCCCTTGCCCTGGTTCACAGCCGCGCCCAGGCCGGCGTCCACGCTCCGGAAGTCTGGATCGAAGTGCATCTGGCCGGCGGCTTGCCACGGGTTTCCATTGTCGGGTTGCCGGATGCGGCGGTGCGCGAGAGCAGTGACCGGGTGCGCGCCGCCTTGCAGTGTTCCCAGCTGGAATTGCCGCAGCGACGCATCACCATCAATCTGGCGCCGGCCGACGTGCCCAAGGATGGCAGTCGTTTTGATCTGCCGATTGCCCTGGGCATCCTGGCCGCATCCGGGCAATTGCCGCGCGAAGCCATGCGCGCGGTCGAGTTCCATGGCGAATTGGCCCTGACCGGTGAGTTGCGCCCCATCGAAGGGGCCTTGCCGGCAGTGTTGGCAGCGGCCCGGGCCGGACGCGAAATCGTTTTGCCCCTGGCCAATCGCGACGAAGCTTCGCTGGCGCGCTATGCCGGAACCCGGTTTGCCCGGACCCTGCTGGAAGTGTGCGCGATGCTGCAAGGGCAACGGGAATTGCCTGGCCCGGAGCTGTTCTCGGCAAGTCCGGATGCGGACCTGGGTGGTCCCGATCTGGCTGAGGTGCGCGGACAAGCGCAAGCACGACGAGCGCTGGAAGTGGCCGCAGCCGGAGGCCACAACCTTTTGATGGTCGGGCCGCCGGGCAGCGGCAAGTCGATGCTGGCCCAGCGTTTGCCCGGTCTTCTGCCGTTGCTGAGCGAGACCCAGGCTCTGGAACACGCGGCCGTGGTCACCCTGGCCGGGCAGGCCCTGGATTTTGCCCATTGGCGCCGCCCGGGTTTCCGGGCTCCGCACCATACCGCCACGGCCGTGGCCCTGACCGGCGGTGGCGGTGCGGCCAATCTGCGCCCCGGTGAAATCAGCCTGGCCCATCACGGTGTCCTGTTTCTCGATGAACTGCCCGAATGGCAGCGCCGCACCCTGGAGGTGCTGCGCGAACCACTGGAATCAGGCCGGATCGTGATTTCCCGGGCTGCCCGTCAGGCCGAATTTCCGGCCCGGTTCCAGCTTGTCGCCGCCATGAATCCCTGCCCTTGCGGCTGGGCGGGCGATCCGGCCGGACGCTGCCATTGCAGTGGCGAGCAAATCGCCCGTTACCGCGCCCGCATTTCCGGACCCTTGCTGGATCGTATCGATATCCAGATCGAGGTGCCGCGCGTGCCCGCGGCTGAATTGCGGCCCGAGGGCCCGCGTGGGGAAACCAGCGCCGACGTGCGTGTACGTGTCGAAGCAGCCCGGCAACGGCAAATGACGCGCGCTGGTGTCGCCAATGCCGCCTTGCCGCAAGCCCGGACCGAGCGCGATTGCATCCTGGCACCTGCGGATCGAACCCTTCTGGAACACGCCATCGACCGCATGCATCTGTCGGCCCGTGCCAGCCAGCGCATCCTGCGCGTGGCTCGCACCATCGCCGATCTGGCCGGCTCCGAGGCCATCGTCACCGCGCACCTGGCCGAAGCGATTGCCTACCGGCGTCTGGACATGGGCGCGTGAAATCAGGAATCCCGGGCGATCGCGACAAAACGCGCTTCAACCAGACGCGCCAGATCCTGTGGCGACAATGACACCTGCAGACCGCGCCGGCCGGCACTGACCCGCACCCAGAGCAAGGTCTGGGCGCTGGTATCGATGAACATGGGCAGCTTCTTTTTCTGCCCCAACGGGCTGATGCCACCAACCACATAGCCAGTTGCCCGTTCCGCCGTGGCCGGGCTGGCCATTTCACAGTGACGACAACCATAGGCGTGGGCCAGGGCCTTCAGATCCAGCTGCGCGGAGACCGGCACCATTCCGACCATCAGTTCTCCACGTTCGCTGCTGGCGATCAGGGTCTTGAAGATCTCGTGCGGGTCCTGCCCCAGTTGCGTCGCCGCCTCCAGGCCAAAGGCGTGATTGTTGGCAGGATCGTGGTGGTAGCTCAGCAGCTCAAAGCTGACGTGGGCACGTTTCAGGGTCTGGATGGCAGGGGTCATGCTGGCAGGGTAGATGAAAATGCCGGCCAGGGATCGAGACTGGCTTTTGTCACGGGTCTACAAACCCGTTGCTGGGGTATGCTGCCACGCCATGGCCTTGCTTGACAGGATCGCCGCGTGCACGTTGAAGCGCCCTTGCTGATCACTTTCGTCGCCTACCTGGTGCTGATGCTGGGCATCGGTTTCTGGGCCTGGTTCTCGACCCGCACCTTCGATGACTACATCCTGGGCGGGCGTTCCCTTGGGCGTTATGTCACGGCACTGTCGGCCGGGGCCTCGGACATGAGCGGCTGGCTGCTGATGGGCCTGCCGGGGGCGCTGTATCTGACTGGCCTGTCGGAAGCCTGGATCGCCATCGGCCTGATCATCGGGGCCTGGTGCAACTGGCGCTATGTCGCCGGTCCTTTGCGCGTCTACACCGAGCGCAGCAACAACGCCCTGACCCTGCCGGATTATTTCACCCATCGTTTCGATGACCACAACAAGATTCTGCGGGTCAGTGCGGCCCTGGTGATCCTGGTGTTTTTCGCCGTCTATTGCGCTTCCGGCATCGTTGCCGGCGCGCGTCTGTTCGAGAGCATCTTCGGCCTGCCCTATGCCCAGGCGCTGTGGTGGGGCGCTGCGGTGACGGTGCTGTATACCTTTATCGGCGGTTTTCTGGCGGTGAGCTGGACCGACATGGTCCAGGCCACACTGATGATCTTCGCCCTGTTATTGGTGCCGATCATGGTGGTGATCGGCAGTGGCGGCATCGAGGCCAGTGTCGCCGTGATTGCCCAGGTCGATCCCGGACGTCTGCGCTGGATCGGCAGCGGTGGCGTGCTGGCGGTGGTATCGGCTGCGGCCTGGGGCCTGGGCTACTTTGGCCAGCCGCATATCCTGGCACGTTTCATGGCTGCCGAAGGAATCCACACCATTCGCCCGGCGCGGCGCATCGGCATGGGCTGGATGATTCTGTGCCTTTTGGGATCGGTGGCCACCGGCTGGTTTGGCATCGCCTATTTTGCCGAACACACGAGCCTGGCCGGGGCGGTCAACCAGAATCCCGAGCGCGTATTCATCGAACTGGCTACGGTACTATTCAATCCCTGGATCGCCGGGGTTCTGCTCTCGGCCATCCTGGCGGCGGTGATGAGTACCTTGTCGGCCCAGTTGCTGGTGTGTTCCAGCGCCCTGACCGAAGACCTGTATCGCGGCCTGGTGCGCCCGCGTGCGAGCCATCGCGAGTTGGTCTGGTTTGGTCGTGCCATGGTCTTGAGTGTGGCCTTGCTGGCCCTGTGGATTGCGCGCGATCCCGACAGCCGCGTGCTGGGTCTGGTGGCTTATGCCTGGGCCGGGTTCGGTGCCGCCTTTGGGCCGGTGGTGCTGTTGTCCCTGATCTGGAAGCGCATGACCCGCAATGGCGCCTTGGCCGGCATGGTCGTGGGCGCGGTCGTGGTGGTCGCCTGGGAACAACTGGATACGGGTCTGTACGAGATCATCCCTGGCTTTATGGCCGCGACACTGGCGATCATCGTGGTCAGTCTGATGGGACGTGAGCCGGCCGTAGCGATCCAGGCCCGGCATGAGCAGGTGCGCGCTTCGCTGCGGGAAAACCCGCACTGATCGGATGGGCTGGAGAACAAAAGACATGCGGATTTCCCTGAGTCTGGCCTGGCGCTTTTTGCGCCGTGACCTGCGCGCGGGCGAGGTGCGGGTATTGCTGGCGGCTCTGGTGCTGGCGGTGATGGCGGTTACGGCGGTGGCCTTCATCACCGAGCGGGCGGAAAAGGCCCTGGCCCTGGAGGCCAATCGCCTGCTGGGCGGTGATGTGGTTCTGCGCGCCGATCAGCCGATTGGCGATGTGCCCCGGACTCTGGCGCAGCGACTGCGCCTGGAACAGACCGAAACCTGGGCTTTCCCCAGCATGTTGCGCGCCGGCGAAGGCCTGAAGCTGGCGGAAGTGCGGGCCTTGGGTCAGGGCTTTCCCTTGCGTGGCCACTATCGCATCACGGATGCCGAAGGCGAGCGCGACAGTGCTGATATTCCCACTCCGGGCAGTGTCTGGATTTCCCGCAGTGGCGCCGAACTTTTGGGACTGGAACTGGGCGATACGGTGACACTGGGGCGCTCCCGCCTTGTCATCAGCGCCTTGGTGGTGCAAGAGCCTGATGCCGCATTGGATTACTTCAATGTCGCGCCCCGGGTATTCCTGCGTCTGGATGAGGTGGCCGCAACGGGATTGGTGCAGGAAGGCAGTCGGGTGGCCTATCGCCTGATCCTGGCGGCGCCGGGCGGACGGGCGCAAGGCTTTGTCGAGGCCATGAAAGACCAATTGGAACGCGGTCAGCGTCTGGAAACCGTGGCCGATGCCCGCCCCGAAGTGCGCAATGCCATCGAGCAAGGCAATCGTTTTCTTGGCCTGGCGGCACTTGTGGCCGTGGTGCTGGCGGCCATCGCCGTAGCCATGGCCGCGCGCCGGCACAGTGCCCGACATCTGGATTCCTGTGCCGTGCTGCGCTGCCTGGGTGCCAGTCAGGGCCGGATCGTGACGATCCACGTGGGCGAACTGGTGCTGTTGGGTTTGCTTGGCAGCGCCCTGGGCGTGCTCGCCGGGGCCGGCCTGCAACTGCTGCTGGGTCGATGGCTGGGTCAGTGGCTGGGTGTGGCTTTGCCCGTGGCTGGCTGGACACCGGCCTGGCAAGGTCTGGCCGTGGGCCTGGTGGTATTGCTGGCCTTTGCCGCGCCACCGGTATTGTCTTTGCGCAAGGTGCCGGCCTTGCGGGTCTTGCGCCGCGATCTGGGTGGTGCAGAACCGGCGGCCGTGGCCGTGGTATTGGCGGGCCTTGTGGGCATTGGTGCCTTGCTGTGGTGGCAGGCCGGTTCGGCGGTATTGGCGGTTTCGGTGCTGGCCGGGTTGGTGCTCACCTTTGCCGTACTGGCGCTGCTGGCCTGGGCCCTGATCGCGGTGGTGCAGGGCCTGCGTCCGCGCCTGCGCGGACCGTGGCGCTATGGCCTGGCCAATGTCACCCGGCGCCGGGGCAGTGCCGTTGCCCAGGTTGCCTCGCTGGGGCTGGGGCTGATGGCGATCCTGCTGTTGACCCTGGTGCGCACCGATCTGATCGACCGCTGGCAGCAATCCATACCCGCCGATGCGCCCAATCGATTCATCATCAACGTACAGCCTGACCAGCTCGATGGCGTGCGCGAGGTGCTGCGACGTTACGATCCGAGTGAGCCGGAGCTGTTTCCGATGATTCGGGCGCGCCTGGTCACGGTCAATGGTGAGGCGGTTTCCGGACAAACCTACGCCGCCCGTGGCCAGCGCGCCGAACATCTGGCCGAACGCGAGTTCAACCTGTCGCAGATGGCACGGCTGCGCGAGGGCGACAACCGCGTCGTGGCCGGGCAGTTCTGGACCGAAGATGAGACCACGCCGCAACTTTCGGTGGAGCAGGGCATGGCCGATGCCTTTGGCTGGAAGCTTGGGGACGTGATCGGTTTCGATATTGCCGGCAGCCGTTTCGATGCCCCGATCACCAGCTTGCGGCATGTGGATTGGGGAACCTTCCGGCCCAATTTCTTTGT
The DNA here is from genome assembly GCA_964424535.1 of uncultured Aquimonas sp. GTDB lineage: Bacteria > Pseudomonadota > Gammaproteobacteria > Xanthomonadales > Xanthomonadaceae > Denitratimonas. Next base: position 25,418 of record CAYRJS010000002.1, on the reverse strand, counting down.
CGTGGCCCCGGCAGGCACCCTGGAGCGCCATAGCGCCAGCTATATCAGTTCGGCCCGGGTGAACCAGGGTGATGTGCACTTGACTCGTGATCTGGTGGCGGCCTACCCCAACCTGTCGGTGATCGATATCGATCAGGTCATCGATCAGGTCCGCAGTACCGCCGACCAGGTCTCGACGGCGGTGGAGGTGGTGTTCTACTTCACCTTGCTGGCGGGTGTGCTGGTCTTGCTGGCAGCGATCAGCACCAGCCAGGACGAGCGTCTGCGCGAAGGTGGCGTGATGCGTGTGCTGGGTGCCCGGGCCCGGCAATTACGCTTGGCGCATGCCTCCGAATTCATCGCCATCGGCCTGCTCGCCGGGCTCGTGGCCGCAATCAGTGCCGCTATCGTGTCGGGTCTGATTGCGGTCAAGGTGTTCGAGCAAACGGCCTTGCCGGACTGGAAACTGGCATTGGCCGGCGGCTTGCTGGGCGTGGTCATCGTCACCCTGGCTGGCCTGGCCGCCACCCGCCGCATCGCCCACACCCCGCCGATGCAGAGCCTGCGGGCATTGGATACTTGAGGTGCACCAAGTTGCATCGCGGTGTTCGCAGATCGCGAACGCCGCGTTCAGGTCAGGGTGATTTCAGACGTCTGCCAAAGCTGGCAAGCTGTTCAAGATGCGATGAGCACCCATTATCAAAATCCCCAATTCAAGGAGAACAACAATGAGCGATGTACGTCTGGCGGTCATCTACTACAGCACTTACGGCACCAACCATGCGATGGCGGAATTGGCCGCCGAGGCCGCTCGTGCTGCCGGCGCGCAGGTGCGCTTGCGCAAGGTGCGCGAGACCGCCCCGGAAGCGGTCGTGGCGGGAGTCCAGGCTTGGGCCGCGCATGCCGAACGCACCGCCGATGTGCCGCATGCCACGGTCGAGGACATGGAGTGGGCCAACGCCTATCTGTTCAGTGCCCCGACCCGTTTTGGCACCGTCGCCAGCCAGATGCGCGCCTTCATCGATACCCTGGGAGGTACCTGGGCGGCAGGGCATCTGTCCAACAAGGCTGTCAGCGCCATGACCAGCGCCCAGAACATGCACGGCGGCCAGGAAACGACCCTGCTGGGCTGGTACGCCACCTTCATGCACTGGGGCAGCATCATCGTGCCGCCCGGTTATGCCGATCCGGTGATCTATGCCTCCGGCGGCAATCCCTACGGCGCCAGTGTCACCGCCAAGGGTGAACCCCTGAGTGATGAGATCAAGGCCGCCATCAACTTCCAGAGCCGTCGCCTGGTGGACTTTGCGGGTCGGATTGCGCAGGCCTGATTGACCGCGTTGCGACCGTCACCCGAACCGGATGGCGGTCGCATGAGCCAAGGCATCAGTCGATGGCTTCGCGCACCGCCAAGGTGTCGCGAATGCCGTTTTCACTCAGCTGGCGCTTGGCTTCTTCCAGTTCCCGGGCCGTGGCGTAGGGGCCCAGACGAACGCGATAGACCGGCTGGCCATTGACTTCGGCCGCTTCCACGCGGGCCTGCAGTCCGGCCAGGGCAATGCGGGCCTTGGCAGCATCGGCATCGCGGGCTTCGCGGAAGGCACCGGCCTGCAAAAGATAGCGTTCGCGCGGCGTGGCGGCTGGAGTCTGGGTCCCGGGCTGGGCGGTTTCCGCTTGCACCCGTTCGGCCAGCTCCCGATCCGAGACCTGGCTTTCGCGTTCACGCAACACGGTATAAAAATCGTAGCGGGGCTTGGGCCGTTGCGTGCTGGGATTGGGCGGTGGCACCAGGGCCGGTTCGGTTTCGGCTGGAGCTGAAGCAAACGGATTGGCCCGCGGGAAGGGCAGTTCGCCGTCGCGATTCCAGACCAGGACCGCAGCCGCCAGACCCAGGCCAATGAGGATGCCGGCCAGAGGCCACATCCACAGCGGGATGCGGCGCTGCTTGCCGCGCCGAGCCTGGGATTTGCGTCGTTTTGCCATTACATCGTCTCCGGTGCGGACACGCCCAACAGGGTCAGCCCGTTGACCAGCACCTGACGCACGGCCAGACACAGGCCGAGGCGGGCGTTGCGCAGCTCTTCTTCCGCCACCAGGATCGAGGTGGCGTTGTAGTAGCTGTGAAATTCGCCGGCCAGTTCGCGCAGATAGGTGGCCAGAAGTTGCGGGGCATCGTGGTCGGATGCCGATTCCACGGTTTCCGGGAAGCGGAACAGTTCCATCAGCAGGGCCTGTTCCTGGGCTTCCACCAGGCGTGCGCGTGCGGCTTCGGCGGCCCCCTTGGTGCAGGCCAATTTCTTTTCCGCCAGTTGCCGCAGCAAGGCGCAGACACGGGCATGGGCGTACTGGATGTAGTACACCGGGTTGTCGTTGGACTGCTTGCGGGCCAGATCCATGTCGAAATCCAGATGCTGGTCGTTGCCGCGCATCACGTAGAAATAGCGCGCGGCATCGTTGCCCACTTCCTCACGCAATTCGCGCAGGGTCACGAAACTGCCGGCGCGGGTGGACATCTGCAGGCGTTCGCCATTGCGATACAAGATGGCGAACTGCACCAGGCGGATGTCGATGGCGCCCGGATCCAGGCCCAGGCCTTGGGCGGCGGCCTTGAGGCGGGCGATATAGCCATGGTGATCGGCGCCGAAGATATACAAGGCGCGCTCGAAACCACGCTCGAACTTGCTCAGCAGATAGCCCAGATCCGAGGCGAAATAGGTCGTTACCCCGTTTTCGCGGATGACAACGCGATCCTTGTCGTCACCAAACGAGGTGGCCCGGAACCAGGTGGCGCCGCGCTCCTCGTACAGATGACCGCGCTCGCGCAGGGCCGAGATGGCGCGCTCGACGTAGCCATCGACCATCAGCGAGCGCTCGGAAAAGAAGTTGTCGTGGCGCACCTGGAACTGGGTCAGGTCGTCGCGGATATCGGCCAGGCACCAGCTCAGGCCGGCTTCGAAGACCAGGCGATAGTCTTCGCTGCCCAACAGGCTGCGGGCCCGCGCGATCAAGGCGTCGATATGGGCTTCCTTGTCACCGGGCGCCTCGGCACTGCCCTGGGATTCATCCAGCGGCAAGTCGGCTTCGATATCGATGGCCTTGTGCATCAGGCGGTCGCCTTCGCGCGCGCGCAGGGCACGGGCAATGGTGATCACGTAGTCGCCCTTGTAGCCATTGTCCGGAAAGCGCACCTGGATGCCGCCCAGTTCGAGGTATCGCAGCCACACGCTGATGGCGAGGATGTCCATCTGCCGGCCGGCATCGTTGACGTAGTACTCGCGCTGCACGGTATGGCCGGCGGCCTGCTTGATGCTGGCCAGGCTGGCGCCATAGGCGGCACCACGGCCGTGGCCTACGTGCAGGGGACCGTTGGGATTGGCCGAGACGAATTCGATGGTGATCGAATCGCGGGTAGCCTCGGGTTGCCAGCCGAAACGCTCGGCCTGCTCGAAAACCCGACGGATGACGTTCTGGCGGCAGGCCAGGGTCAGGTGGAAATTGATGAAACCCGGCCCGGCCACCTCGATGCGCTCGATGTTCTGCGATTTGGGCATGCGGTTGGCCAGTTCCTGCGCCAGCTCGCGTGGATTGCGGCGCAAGGGTTTGGCCAGCAGCATCGCGACATTGGTGGCGTAGTCACCATGCCCGGCAGACTTGGTGCGCTCGATCACGAAGGGCGGCTCGTTTTCGGACGTGATCAGGCCGGCGCGCTTGAGATCGAGCAAGCCCTGATGCACCAGCTCGCGAAGATGGTCTTTGAATGACATCGTGGTTTCCTTGGCAAGCCGGCTAGTTTACCAGCGTCGTTGGGCTCCAGGATGAAGGGATCGGTTGGATGGCTCGGGTTCTGACCGTGAGAAATCTTGCGATGGACGTATCGCCGGTGGACAATGCCAGGTCATGTCTGACCTCATGCTCGATCCCATTGCTGCTGCAGCCACCCTGCGTCAAGGCGGGGTCATCGCCTATCCGACCGAGGCGGTCTGGGGCCTGGGTTGTGATCCGTTCAATGCCACGGCCGTGCAACGTTTGCTGAAAATCAAGCGACGGCCGGTGGCCAAGGGCATGATCGTGATCGCAGCCACGCCTGAGCAGGCCAGGCCCTGGCTGGATTGGGCCAGTCTGCCCAAGACCCGGCAAAACGAGATTCTGGCCAGTTGGCCAGGCCCCAATACCTGGTTGATTCCCTGCGCGCCCCAGGTTCCTGAAGACCTGCGTGGCGACCACGATACTCTGGCCGTGCGGGTTACGGCGCACCCGGTGGCGGCCGCGATTTGCCGGGCTTTCGATGGCCTTGTGGTATCCACCAGCGCCAATCTGGCTGGAGCTCCACCGGCGCGTGACTTCAGTCAGTTGTCCCATGAACTTGTACAGCAACTGGATGGTTGGGTGGATGGACCCACCCTGGGCCGCAGTCAGCCTTCAATTATCCGCGATGCCCGTAGCGGCGAGGTCGTGCGTCCGGGTTGAGTCGCATCGATGCGATACTGACGGCCATCATGGCCGGCTTGGCCGATTGTCATTGAGGGGATTTTATGTCTAATGAGGCCTTGCATCTGATCATCCTGGCCGCAGGCGAAGGCAAGCGCATGCGCTCACGCCTGCCCAAGGTGTTGCAGCCGGTGGCCGGCAAGCCGATGCTGGGGCATGTGCTCGATGCGGCCTGGGCCCTGGAGCCGGCGGGTGTGCATGTGGTGATCGGGCACGGGGCGCAGGCGGTGCGCGCAGCGTTTGCCGATGACGCGCGGATCCAGTGGGTCGAACAGGTGCAACGGCTGGGAACCGGCCACGCCGTGCAGCAGGCCATGCCGCAGATTCCAGCCGGGGCGCGGGTGCTGGTGCTATATGGCGATGTGCCCCTGATCCGCACAGAAACTCTGCGCGACCTGGTTGATTCGGCAGCTGTGTTGACGGTGCTGGTGACTGCGCCGGCCAATCCCACCGGTTATGGCCGCATCGTCCTGGATGCTGATGGCGCCGTGGCCGCGGTGGTGGAAGAACGCGATGCCACGACCGCTCAGCGCGCCATCAGTGTCGTCAATACCGGCATCCTGACAGCCGAGGCCGAGGCCTTGCGCGGCTGGCTGGGGCTGATCGATTGCAACAATAGCCAGGGCGAGTATTACTTGACCGATGTTTTTGCCCTGGCCGCCGCCGCTGGTACGCCGGCCCGGGTCGTGGACTGCGCCGACCCGGTGGAGGTGGAAGGCGCCAATGACCTGTGGCAACTGGCGCGCCTGGAACGCGCCTGCCAACAGCGTCGGGTGCAGGCCTTGTGTGCAGCCGGAGTGCGGGTGGCCGATCCGGCCCAGGTCGAGGTGCGTGGCGAGGTATCCGTCAGTGCCGATGTGGCGTTGGATATCGGGGTGATCCTGGAAGGTCGGGTCGTGCTGGGTGAGGGCGTGCGGATCGGTCCCTGGACCCGATTGTGCAATGTCGAACTGGCTGCTGGCACCGAGGTGCGCGGGCATTGCGATCTGGAGGGAGTGATCACGCAGGGAGCTTGCGTGATCGGTCCGTTTGCGCGTTTGCGCCCAGGCACCCGGTTGGCCCCTGACGCCCATGTCGGCAATTTCGTGGAACTGAAAAACACCGTGCTGGGCCAGGGCAGCAAGGCCAACCATCTGAGCTATCTGGGTGATGCAGTGATCGGGTCCCGGGTCAATATCGGCGCCGGCACCATCACCTGCAACTACGACGGCGTCAACAAGTCGCAAACCTTGATTGGCGATGAAGCCTTCATCGGCTCCAACACGGCCCTGGTGGCGCCGGTCGAGGTCGGCGCCGGGGCGACCCTGGGTGCCGGAACGGTGCTGACCCGAACTGCGCCGGCGCAAAAGCTGACCGTGGCCCGGGCCCGGCAAAACACCATTGAAGGCTGGCGGCGTCCACAAAAGCGCAAGGAGTGATCCGGCGTTGGCCCAGGAAGCGGAGCGTTCGGTTCAGTGCCGGCGTTTGTCCGCAACCGGGGTGTCGAAAGCGTTGATGCGGGCATCTTTGCTGGCTTGCGGTGGGCTGGGTAGCGGTTCGAGGTTGCGTTCCAGCCAGTCGCTGCGTTGGCGCAACCAGTCTTTGAGATAAGCCAATTCGCCCTCCCAGGAACCGGTGACGACGACGTTGTAGACGGCGTAATGGGCCAGGGTGGGCCAGCGTTCGAAATTCTCGTCGACATCCTTGCGCAGAATATCAGCCTGGGCATCGAGCCAGTCCGGCAGAGATTCGATCCAGTCCGCCTTGATCGCATCCCAACGGCTTCGCACCTGGGCGACAAAGGCAGGATCCTGGAACAGGCGCTTGTACCAGATGCCGCCACGGATCCAGAAGCCCGTGGGATCGGCACTGGTGCGTTGATTGCCATTGCCCGAACTCAGGTCGAAATCCCACAGTGGGCCACGCTCGATGCGCCCGCCACGATCCTTGTAGTTCCAGATGCTGCTGAACTCACGGGCATCGGTATTGGCCGTCAGTTCGTTGACCAGATACCAGTCGATGAAACTGTCCGGATTGAGCCAGGCCGGGTAACCTTTGACCGTATCGGCAAAGTCCGGGCGGTTGAGAACCGCTTCCATGGCGTCCAGATAATCGACCAGATAAGCAAATTGTTGCGGAACGATGGCGTCTTCGTCCGGGTCATCGATGCAGATCTTGACGTTGCCGGAAGTCACGATCTGCAAGAGTGGATCGCAGTTGAGGCGGGCATCAATCTCGAACAGATAGCCGCCGGTGAGTGCCACCCCGTCCGTGTCATCGCTGTCGATGGCGGTGATATCGACGCGGTCCTCACCGATACGTATGGTCTGGCTCAGCAGGTAGATGCCCTCGTATTGGCCATTGAGCTCCACGCGCACGAAGCGTGATTGCGGTGACCAGGCCATGCCCAGCCGCTCTCCCATCGCCATTGCCAGCCGGGTTCGGAGCATGGATTTGTCCGAATGATTGGCCAGCAGGGCCCAATGCTTGCTTTTGGCCATGCCGAGCAGGGCGGTTTTCTTGTCCAGCTTCAACTTGTAGGGTTTTTTCGGCATTTGCCAGGTCGAATTGCCGCGTCCGCGAATCAGCAAGCTTCCGCTCTGCGCTGGTGTCTCGGCAGTGGCGTCCAGGACCATGCTGGCTTGGACATAGTCGTAACGGCCAATGGCTGCGCCTTCAAGGGTGTCGATATGCAAGGTTGGCAGAGATGACTGGTTCGGCTCTGGTGCGGGGTGGATCGGCAAAGCCGAGAGATCAGGTGCCGGCAAGGGGCCAGTCCCGGTTGTGGCAGCATGATCAGTGCGAACCAGGCGTACGGCGGCTTGCGTGCTCTTGTCCTTGGCGAACCCATCCCCGGCACCGAAGAATATGGCCCAGGCCATGCGCGGCTCACGCGCGTAAGAAGTTGATGTCCAGTAGGCCCCGGGGGCAGTATTGGGGAAATGTCCGGTATCGATGGCGGGATAACGGGCCGATGGGTCGATCAGGCTGGCCAGTTCCTTGGCATTGGGCAGGCGCCAGTCGGAATGGCCGCGCCAGGTCTGGGCATTTCGCTCTTGAACGGTCTGCAAGGCTTGCTGCCAGGTCATGAGCTGTACTTCCCCGACGCAATCTGCAGCGGGGTCCTGTCCCAGCGCGCAAGAATCCCAGGCCAGGCCGGTGCGTGGGTCGATGCGTGTACCGTCATCGGCGTGGTTCACCGGGGCAAAGGTTTCACCGCCACTGACCCGACGTACCCGGGCCGTGGCGTGGACCGAGACCGGATGCGAGAAGCCGCCGTCGAAATTGACCACGCGGGGGGCATCGACGGGCCCGCTCCAGTACAGACTGCCAGTGTCGGGGAAAAAGTCCGCATCGATGGCCGTGGCATCGGTTCCCAGATCAACAAGATCAAACAATTCGGCCTGGTTTGGCAGACGCCAGTCATGGCGGCCGCACAGGCCACGGACGGTGCGCGGGTCCATCAGGGCCGTGCGCAGGCCATGCCAGGGCACTTCGTGGCTTGGCGTGATCTGCCAGACCAGACCGGTGACGTTGTCGCGAGTGCAGGTCCAGGCACCGGGATGTCGTCCAGGCAGGGCGGAGTCGGGCAGCTCGGCCCCGGTATCGGACAGTTTGGTGAAATCAAAACCTGCCCGGCCCTGACCGGTTCGGGGCAGGGCGCCTGCCAGGGCCAGACGATCACGACCCTCCACGCCATCTTGTCCAGGCCAGTCGGGATCGTTGCAGTCGATCTCGATGATTTCGACATTGCCGGCACCGGCATGACAAACGGTCTGGCCGGTATCGTTGATGCGTACGGGTAGCTCGGCGGCATGAGCAATGGCGACACAGGTCATGGTCATGACACAGGCCAACAGACGCGCCCGGAGCGATATACCCATCATCTCGGCATGCTCATCGAGTTGGTGCCCGTTCTTGATGGAGGTGCTGCCAGGGGATACGGGCATCAACCGCCACGCAGCGTTTTCTGGGGCGCCTGCGTGTTTCTGGAAGTCACGCGCCTGAATCGAGGTTGTGGCAGTGTCGGGCCATGCCCGAGGATGGCGGCACTCCGGGCCACGGCTTGGGCCAGGGTGGCGACGTGGCTGAGGGCGCGCACGTAAACTTCGCGCTTGAAGGCCACCACGTGTTCCAGCGGATACCAGTAATCCACCCATTGCCAGCGATCGAACTCGGGTTCCTCGCTCCGATCCAGGCATACATGATTTTCATCGACCAAAAGACGCAGCAGGAACCAGACCTGTTTCTGGCCGATGCACAAGGGCTTTTGGTGGTGCCGCTGGAGGCGACGCGGCAACCGGTAGCGCAGCCAGCCCGGGGTTTCCCCCAGCACTTCCACATGCTCTTCGCGCAGGCCGGTTTCTTCTTCCAGCTCGCGGTACATGGCCTCCAGCGGGGTCTCGTCGCTGCGCATCCCGCCCTGGGGAAATTGCCAGCCATCACGCCGCACCCGGCGCGCCCAGAACAGCCGCCCATCAGAGCGCATGAGGATGATGCCGACGTTGGGCCGGTAGCCATCCGGATCGATCACGTCCAGTCTCTCTTGCCGAAGTCTGAAGCGAGAGTGCCACAGGGGATCGGCAATGAACAAGCGCGATGCGATTGCGATTCAGCCGCGTTCAAGCAGTTTGCGCAGGTCGATGATGGCGGCATTGGCACGCGAGATGTAGTTGGCCATGACCAGGGAATGGTTGGCGAAAAAGCCGAAGGGCCGGCCGTTGAGCACGATCGGGCTGCCCAGCGGAACCTGGGTTTCCTCCAGCTCGCGGATGATCTGGCGCAAGCTGACCAGAGCGTTCTTGTCGCGCAGCACGCGATCGAAATCCACCTCGGCGGCCTTCAGGAAATGCAGGATCGCCCAGGTCGAACCGCGGGCCTCGTAGAACACATCGTCGATCTGCAGCCAGGGAGTTTTCACCATCACCAGCCCGTCCGGACCGGGCTCGGTAGTGGCATCAGGATCGGTATCCAGAACCGCCTGACCGGCGCTGGCGGAAAGCCGCTGGGACAGCGAGCCCAGGCGCTTTTCCACCAGCGCCAGCCAGTCGGCCAGGTTGTCAGCGCGGGCGTAGAAGCGGGTACTGGTATTGGCCGGGTCCGACAGTCGTTGCAGATAGGATTCAAGGTGCCCGATGCCCTTGCGATACTGGCTCTCGCTGGAGGGCAGCAACCAGCGGTCGTTGGGCGAGGAAAACAGCGGCTCGGCTTCGGCCAGGTTCGTATCCTCTAAGCTCTGGGTCTGGGAACGGGAAAAATCGTTGCGCATGGCCTTGGAAAAATCCCGCACCTGGGTCAGCACTCCGTATTCCCAGTTGGGAATGTTGTCCATCAGCAGGCCGGGCGAGAGACGATCGTTGGAAAGATAACCACCGCGCTTGTCGAGCAGGGTATTGACGACGTGGATCAGGGTACGCGTGCTGGTGGTCCCGGTGACGGGTGCCGGTGCCGCATCCTGACTGGTTGTTTGCGCCGTGGTGATCACGTCGAAAGGCCTGGGCTCGAAATCCCACCACCACATCAGCACCAGTGTCACCAGCAACACCAACGCCAGAGCTACGCTGGCCAGACGTATCCACAGGTGGCTGCGTTTGTTGTGGCTGGTAGGCAGGGCATTGTCCATGACGGATCTCCGACCGGTTAAAGGCCATAGCGTACTGCGCCGGACTACGAGAAGAGGTCAGTTTCGTGTTAAAACGGCGATTCTGCTGTTGCTTCGTGCCTGCAGTCCGTCCCCCATGCGAGCCTGCCATCGTGAGCCCGTTTCCCCTGTTGCGAAAACCCGAGTGGGAGCATCGTGATGCTCTCCGCCGAGCTGCTGCGGTAGCTTCCAGCCAGCATGTCGAACTCGTGGCGAAATTGCCCGAGCTGGCCCGTCAGGATCCCGATGCCAGCGTGCGTCTGGCTGCCGTGCGGCGTCTGGAGAATCTGGATTTGCTGCGCGAGCGCATGCGCGATGATGCCGATGCCGGGGTGCGGCAGGCGGCACGTCAGGCTTTCCAGCGTGGCTTGCTGGATCCGTCGGTGACGCGTGCGGAACGCCAGCGACTGGTCGCGGCCGAGGACGATGCCGAGATTCTGGCCGCCATTGCCGAACAGGCCCCGGAGTCGGAGTTGCGTCGCCTGGCCTTGCAGCGGGTGGCCCGGCCTGGCCTGGTGCTCGAGCGTTGCGTGCGCGACCCCGACCCCGAATTGCGCCTGTGGCTGTTGGGGCAGATCGACGATATTGGTGCCTTGGACCGCATTGCCGAACGCGTGCGCAAGACCGACAAGGTGCTGAACCGACGCGCCCGCGAACGCATCCAGGCTCTGCGTCTGGCGGCGGGTGATCCGGAAGCCCTGCGCGAACGGGCATTGGCCATCTGTGAGGAACTGGATGGCCTGCGTCGCACGGCTGCGGAAAATGCCGCTGCCCGCCGTGACCAACTGGAGCAGGAATGGCAGGGCCTGGCGTCGAATCTGGATGAGGCCATGCAACGCCGGGTGACGGGGTATTTTGAAGCTCTGGATGCAGCTCTGGCTGGCCCGCCAGATCCCGAGCCGGAACTGCCGCTGGCAGAAACCGGGCAGGCCGATGCGACATCCACAGAAGCGGCGCCAGCGCGTGAACCTGATGTGGCCCTGGCGGCGCTTGTGGCGGAACTGGAAGCGCGGGCGCAACGACTGGATCCACCGGCCCTGGAGAATCTGGAAAAGCGCTGGCTGGCGCGCTTGCGCCAGGTGGAGCCGCTGCTGCCGGAAGAACATGAATTGGAGCAAAGGTTTCGCCGCAAGGCCGAAACCCTGCAACAGCGTTTTCGCCAGCAGGCGCAACGACGTGAGCAGGCCCGTGCTGGCCTGGCTGAGCGCATCGCCGCATTGGAAGCCGCCATCGAAGCCGGACAACTGGCGCCGGCGCGGGAATTGCAGCGACAACTGGATGCGGATCGACAGGTATTGGCGGGCCAGTTCCCGCGGGCTTTGACGCGCCGCCTGGGTCGCGCTGCCCATGAACTGGAGCGCCTTGGCCAGTGGCAACGCTGGTCGGGCAACAAGGCCCGTCTGCGTTTGATCGAAACCCTCGAAGCCCTGGCCGGTAGCGGCCTGCACCCGGATGCCCTGACGGCAAAAATCAAGGAATTGCAGGGTCAATGGCAACATCTGGATGAAACCGAGGAAGGTGCTTTTGCAGGGGCGGCACACCCGTTGGCGGGTCGTTTTCATGCCGCCGCCCGCCGGGTCATGGCGCCGGCGCGGGCGTATTTCGAAAAGCGCAGTGAACTGCGCGAATCCCATGGCGAAGCCCTTGAAGCGTTCGTTGCGGAAACCAATGCGCGCCTGGATGCAAACCCGGGCAAACGCGACCTGATCACCTTGCGTCGTCAAGTCATCGATCGCCTGCGCCAGACCGATGAGCTGGATCCGGGAGCGCGGCGGGACGCTGGACGCCAGTTGCGGGGCTTGCTTGGACGCATCAAGCAGCTCATTGCGGCAGGTGAGTCCGAGGCCGAGGCCGACAAACGCAAATTGCTGGCCAACCTGCGCCGGGACTTGTTGCATGTGGAACTGGATGCCGCCTTGCCCCTGGCACGCGAAGCCCAGGCCCGCTGGAAAACCCTGCCCCGGGCCGGACGCAGGACCGAGGATGCCTTGTGGGCGGAATTGCGCGAACTGGTCGATCCCTGGTTTGCCCAGGCCGATGCCCGCCAGCACGAGCGTCAGGCCGCGGCCTCGGCCCAGGTCGAGGAAGCCCGCACAATCCTGGACGAACTGGACCAACTGGCCCGGGCCGATGCGGCGACCCTGGCCCAGGCCGATGGCCGGGTTGCCGCCTTGCGCAGCCGCTGGTCGAGTCTGGCTGAAACCATGATCCGGATGGCACCCCCGGTTTCAGCACCACCCGGACGCCGCCGCCCTGCGGCGCGGGATGCGACACGCGGGGGGCTGGATGAGCGTGCCTTTGATCGGGCCTTGGCCAAGGTGCAGGCGGCCCAGGCCCGGCAACGTGAGCAGGATCGTCAAGCGGCGTTTGAGCGTCTGCTTCAGGCCGGGGCGATCTGTGATCGCATCGAGGCCTTGCCGGTCGATGCGATGGACCCGACACGGGAAGAATTGTCGCAACAATTGCGTGCCCTGAACCTGCCCGCGTCCGTGCAGGCCGCACTGGAGAACCGCCTGGCCAAAACGCAGGCGGCATCATCAGCTGGCGTGGAACGTGCCGATGAGCTGGTCGTGCTGGCCGAACTGGCCGTGGATGTGGATTCTCCGGCGACGGCCCGCGAGCTGCGTCGTCGCTTGCAGATCGAGCGCCTGTCGACACATCTGTCCGGTGGCGGTGTCGAGACGGACCTGGATGCCCTGTTGCGCGAATACATCAGCCTGGTGAACGTGCCCTCGGCCCAGCGCGCGGCCTTGGCACCGCGTTGGCAGGCCGTGCTGGCGACGGAGTTTTCCCGAGCGTAGGAAACCCCGTCTGGTTGGTGTCGTCAGCGCCTGTGCCTGACGCTGACGTGATGAAGCCCGGCCCGTTCCAGGGCCGGTTGCCAGGCCGGTGTCGACGGCAAATCGTGATCCAGGTTCATGGGGACTGGTGCGCTCTTGACCTATGTCAAGCCAACGCGCGTGAACATCTTTTACCGTTTCCGTCCATAGGATGGGTGCGTATGCATGGGGTCGCCAGCAGGTGATTTCGGCAGACGTATCTGGGTGATGTTTGACAACCCTTGGGGGTGTACTCATGTCGCAAAGAGCGATGGATTGGTTGATCTCGATAGTGGGCACCGTGGTGGGCTTCGCGTTGTCCTGGCCTTTCTGGCGGGATTTCGAATACTGGGCCGAGTCGGAAATGATGTGGAATATCTATTTCGTCGTCGGTTTCGTGTTATCGATTTACGTGTTCCACGTGTTCATTGACTGCATCCGCACCCTGTTCCAGCACTCGACCATCGAACAGGCAGCGGCACGGGCGGCCGAAGACAAGGCAGGTGCGCCATGAGTTGCGGTGACGACAAGAATTGCCACGAAGACGCGAAACGCCGCAAGGCGCTGATCGTGTTCGGGCTGATGATGCTGATTTTCATCGTGCTGTCGGCCTTCTCCTTCCTCGGCTCGCGCAACCAGGTCACACCCGACCAGGTGAGCTTTTCCGGGCAGGGAGCCGATGCCGGCAAGCGCGTATTCCAGGCTTACAACTGCATGGGTTGCCACACCATCGTCGGCAACGGTGCCTATTTCGCCCCGGATCTGACCAAGACCTACAACGAAGCCGGACCGGCCTGGTTGGCGGCCTTCATTCCGTCCGCCGGCGGTTGGCCGACCGAGGCTGCTGTCCGGGTGCAACTGGGCAATGCCGCCGTGGCCAGCGATGCCGGGGTCAGCACCATCGAGGAGTACTACGCCAAGTTCCCCGGCGCCAAGGAACGCGTCCAGCGCCGTGGCGGTGGCCAGACGCTGATGCCGAACCTGCCTTTCCGTGCTGGCGAAGTCGATCAGTTGATCGCCTTCCTCAAGTACACCGCGCTGATGAATACCGAAGGATGGCCGCCCAAGGTCATGACCGGCACTCTGGAGCAGCGCCTGGCACTGCACGGCAAGGTGACACCGATGGCTTCTGCCAACGCGGCCCCTGCGACCGGTTCGAGCGCTGCCGTATCCGCACCCGCCGCAGCCGCGGCTCCGGTGGATCCAGCGGTACGGGGCGAAGCCCTGGCCAAGGAATATGCCTGCACCGCCTGCCATGCCACCGACGACACCAAGGTGGTGGGTCCAGGTTGGGGTGGTCTGTATGGCAGTACCGTCGAACTGGCTGATGGCAGCAGCGTGACCGCCGATGACGCCTACCTGGCTGAATCCATCACGGCGCCGGATGCCCAGATCGTGGCGGGCTTTCCCCCCGGCATGATGCAATCCTACGACACGATGCTATCGACCGATGACGTCAACGCCATCGTGGCCTACATTCGCACCCTGGGGGCCAAGTGATGAAGATCCAGTATGAAACACAACGCCTCAGCATGCGCTTTTTCATGCTCATGCTGGTGCTGTTCGTGGCCCAGGTCGCCTTCGGTTTGTTGCTGTCGATGCAGCATATCGATCCGATGTTCCTGGCCGGAACCCTCAACTTCAACGTGGTGCGTGTCGAGCACCTCAATCTCGGCCTGCTGTGGATCCTGACCGGCTTCATCGCCTCGATCCTGTTTGTCGGCCCGTTGTTGTCCAAACGTGAATTGGCGGCACCTTTCCTGATCAAGTTCCTCTTTGTCGCCCTGGTAGCGGTGGTGATCTGGAACGTATTAACCCAATTCCTGGCCATGACCGGTACCGCCGGTTGGTGGATGGGCCAGGCCTGGTTGCAGGAAGGCCTGGAATACATCGAGGCCGGACGCGCTGCCGACGTGGTGATCCTGATCGGTTTCTCCATCCTGTGCTACGTGATCCTGCGGACCTTCCCGCCGGTGAAGCAGTGGAACGAGATCCATTGGGGCCTGGGCATCGGCGTCACCGCCCTGACCGTCATCTGGGTTTTCGGCATGTTCTACGTGCCGCGTCTGGACATGCAGGAATACTTCCGCTGGTTCGTGGTGCACTACTGGGTCGAGGGCGTGTGGGAAGTCATCCACATCAGCCTGGTCGGCATCCTCGTGGTGTTCCTGTTCAAGGTCAGTGTCAAATCGGTGGGTTACGCCGTGTTCTGGGGTATTGTCCTGGTCTGGCTGTCCGGTCTGATCGGCAACGCCCACCATTACTTCTGGATCGGCACCCCCGAGTTCTGGCAGTTCTGGGGTTCCCTGTTCAGCGCCCTTGAACCACTGCCGATGCTGTTCTGCTTCTGGCATATCTACCTGGATGCGCACATCAACGAGAAGCCGCTGGAAAACGCCCCGGCCTTCTACTTCATCCTGGGTTCGGTGGTGCTGGAAATGGTCGGTGCCGGCATCCTCGGCTTCACCATGACCTTTGCCCTGACCAACGTCTGGTCGCACGGCACCTGGATCACCGCTGCTCACGGTCACCTGGCCTTGTTCGGAACCTTTGGCATGCTGGGTATCGGTGCGGCGTACTATGCCGTTCCGGTTATGCGCAAGTCCCTGAATTTCGATCAGCGTCTGGGCAGGCTGGCTTTCTGGCTGGTGTTCACCGGCATCCTGGGCGTGGCTCTGGCCTTTGCCCTGGGCGGCACCGAGCAGATCTTCGCCTATCGCACTCTGGGTCTGGATTGGTATGGTGGGGATGTCAATCCCTCGATGCAGTTCTACAAGGTCCTGTTGCCGGTCTTCGGTCTGGTGTTCCTGACGGGTGTGCTGATCCTGGTTTATGACCTGGCCACGATTGGCAAGCGTTCGGGCACCCCGTTCATGCCGGCTCCCAAGACCGGCCCGCGTGAGATGAAGGGTTGGTCACGGCCACTGAGCGGTTTTGAAACCGGTACCTGGGTGACCCTGACTTGGATCTTCGGCTTCATCATCACCGTCGGCTTGCTGACCTATGGCTTGCCCAGCGTGCGCGAACACGGCGATCCGACCCTGCCGTACGTATTTGCCTTCGTGGGCTATCCGGGTCTGTTTGCGGTGACCTTGCTGTTTGTCTGGCGCTTCCTGGCGGCGGCCGAAGCCCGTACGGCTTCGGGCCAGAAGCTGCCGGAGGAAATCCCCGACGTCAGCGTGGCAGTGCCCGCCAAGGGTTGATGGACTGACCCGGAACAAGCCAGCACCGAGGCATTCTCGGTGCTGGCTTTGAAGACAAGAAAACTGCCGGATCCTGCAAGGGGTCCGGCAGTTTTCTTTGCTGCGGATATTCGTTGCTTGCAGATGGATTGACGAATGACGGTGTTCGTCAGGGGCCGTCGCTGGCTGGATCCCAAGGATCGGCAGTGGCCAGGGCCTCAAGCAAACCGGCCTCATCCAGTACGGCCAACTGGTCCTGGGCCTGGGCCAGATTTTCCGCCTGCATTACCTGCTTGCGCAGATCCTCTCCCCGCAACAGGCTGAAGATCAGCAGGACGTTGCCATAAGAACCATCCAGCAGGGCAGCCTGCCAGAGTCGGCCCTGATCGTCTTCGAAACTGCGCATGGCGTTATCCCGTGTCACCGCGACCCATTTGTCGCTGAATCACAGTTTAGCCGGGTTGATTGAGGCCCTGGCCGTTGGCGTGAGCCACTTTGACGGACTTTTGCGCCTTGTCGGATGAGCTTGCGAAATCAGCCGGGGGGAGTGTGAAGGGGGACCGCGCGTCGGCGGCCAGGGTGCCGCCGACGCGTTGGTTTTTTCACGCGCTCAGCGGCGTTCGAAGCGGGCCTGGAAGAAGCGCAGATACTTGGGTTCGTACACCATGTTCAGGCCGGTAACCGAGGCACGCTCTTCATAGCAGTGCTTGACCGATTCGGCGACCACGTCCATATGGGCCTGGGTGTAAACCCGGCGCGGAATGGTCAGGCGCGTCAGCTCCAGGCGAGGGCGATGGTGGTCACCGGTGACCTGGTCGCGGCCGGCGGAGACGATGCCGCGCTCCATCGAACGGATGCCCGAATCCAGATACAGCTCGGCCGCCAGGGTCTGGGCCGGGAACTGGTCCTGTTCGAGCTGGGGATAAAACGCCCGCGCATCCAGGAAGATGGCATGGCCGCCAACCGGCTTGATGAAGGGGATGCCCCACTGGTCGAGCAGGTCGCCCAGATAACGGACCTGGCCGACGCGTGAGCGCATGTAATCCACGTGCACGGATTCCTCGATGCCGATGGCCATGGCCTCCATGTCGCGCCCGGCCATGCCGCCATAGGTGTGCAGGCCCTCGTAGACCACCACCAGATTGCGGGCTTCCTCGAACAGTTCCCTATCGTTGGTGGCCAGCCAGCCACCGATATTGACCAGGTGGTCCTTCTTGCCCGACATGGTGGCGCCATCGGAGTACGAGCAGAACTCGCGCAGGATATCGGCCAGGGAAGTGTCGGCATAACCGTCTTCACGCTCCTGGATGAAATAGGCGTTTTCCACCGCCCGGGTGGCATCCAGATAGACCTTGATGCCGTGTTTGGCGGTCAGCTCGCGCACGGCACGGGCATTGGCCATCGAGACCGGCTGACCGCCGGCCATGTTCACCGTCACCGCCAGGCACACATAGGGAATCTTGTCGGCACCGACTTCATCGATCAGTCGCTGCAGCTTGTCCAGATCGATATTGCCCTTGAAGGGGTGCAGGGATGCAGTGTCGTGGGCCTCGTCGATGATGACATCGTGGAAGGTGGCCCCGGCGTGTTCCTGATGGAAACGGGTGGTGGTGAAATACATATTGCCCGGCACATGATCGCCAGCGCGGATGGCGGCCTGGCTCAGCAGGTTTTCCGCACCCCGGCCCTGGTGGGTCGGTACCACGTGGCTGTAGCCGTAGTATTTCTGGATCGCCGCTTCCAGGCGGTAATAGTTGGCACTGCCGGCGTAGGCTTCATCCCCGATCATCATGCCGGCCCATTGTCGGTCGCTCATGGCCGAGGTGCCCGAGTCGGTCAGAAGGTCGATATAGACATCGTCCGAACGCAGCAAAAAGGTGTTCCAGCCGGCGTCACGGATGGCCTGCTCGCGCTCGGCGCGGGTGGTGGTGCGCAGAGGCTCGACCATCTTGATCTTGTACGGCTCGGCCCAGGAGCGGCGACCGGCCTGCTGGCCCATGGTGTGGATGACCTTGGCGGGGGTGGACATGGGGAACCTCCTCTATGAGCTGGGTGGGGACGATCAATCGCCCTGGCGCAGGTGATCCAGCGGCAGGGCATGGGTCTGCTTGACCTCGGACAGCACCAGGCTGGTGCACAGTCGCTCCACGCCGGGCAGGGGCGTGAGCACATTCACGACCAGGTGTTCGAGGGCGTGGCGGTTGGGGACGATGACCTTGATCAGGTAATCGAACTCGCCGGTGATGTGGTGGCATTCCAGCACTTCGGGCACGGCCGCGACCTGGCGACGGAATTCGTCGACCAGATCGGAGGAGTGCAGGCGCAGGCTGACCTGGACAAAGCAGACCAGGTCCAGGCCGAGTGCTTCGTGGTCCAGCACCGCGACATTGGCGCGGATCAGGCCGGCTTGCTGCAGGCGTCGCACCCGGGCATGGGTGGCCGGCGCCGACAGGCCCACACGCTGGCCCAATTCGGCATTGGTCAGGCTGGTGTCGTCTTGCAGAAGGGCAAGAAGATCAACGTCGGTATTGTCTATCGTGATGTTCACGATATGACAATAGATAAAACCACCTGTTTAGTCAAATGAAATATCGTAAAAAGCAGAGTGAACGATAAAAAATTAATGAAGTTCTGAACAGAGCCGTCATGCCCGCGAAAGCGGGCATCCAGCGACTTTGACCCATTGCAAGCAAAGACACTGGACTCGCCTACGCGGGAGTGACGAGAAAAGCCCTGTTATTCCAAGATTCCTTGATGATCCGTCAGAGTCGATGAGCTTCTTGGTCTATTCGACTCAGGCCGCGACATGCACCCGGATCGCGGTTGGATCATCGGCATGC
Source organism: uncultured Aquimonas sp. (assembly GCA_964424535.1). Lineage (GTDB taxonomy): Bacteria > Pseudomonadota > Gammaproteobacteria > Xanthomonadales > Xanthomonadaceae > Denitratimonas. Next base: position 6,490 of record CAYRJS010000002.1, on the reverse strand, counting down.
TCCAGCAACAAGCGCCGCACCCGATCCTGCCAGGCCGCACCGAAGGCGCTGATGACCTCATCCGTAGCATCTGGTGCCATGGCCTGCATCATCAGGTTGCGCATCTGCGGTGCTGGCGGGATATTGGACAGGTCCATATTGACCCCGACCGTCATCCCGGTATCCAGACGGCGGAAATGGGCGATGGCGTTGCCGCCGTTGCCGTAAGACAGCAGCCCATTGCGCACGAAGCGCCCGCCCAAGCCGTGGAAGCCGTTGTTGGCGGTGGCTCCGGTGACAAGGGTGAAGACCTGGGCGATCACCCCGGTCGTGCCTTCGTCTTCCTGCCCGTTCATCCACACTCCGATACCGCCGCGCTCGGCCGGGCCGTCGGGATACAGGGCCTTCATGGCCGCGCGTACCATCAGCCAGGAACCGGCTACGGTCGGGCAGGAATGACCGGCCAGACGCACCGCATCGGCGTAGTTGTATTCGATCAGGCCATCATCGCTGGCGCCGAGGAAACGAGCCAGCGGATCACGCATCTGGATGCGCGGGGCCTCGGAAAAAAAGCTGGGGAAGGTCACGGCTCAGTCTTCCGGCAGGCCGTTGATGGAAAAGTCGATGACTACGCCGGCAGGATCGCGCTGGCGGTATTCGACACTCAGGAATTCGCCGAAGCGGTCGTTGAGCTGGGCCAGCAGGGGAATCGGGTCGTGGTCGTTCATGAAGCGCATGGTCTCGCCATTGCGCAAGGCGCCCAGGGCGCCAAAGATCGCCGAATGGCGGAAGCGACGGGCAATGCCGCGGGCATCGAAAACATGGACATTGGGTTCGGGGTCAAGCAGGTAAGCCATGCTGGTTTCCAGAAGGGAAAAGGGAACGCCCCATGCTACGCGCCGAGGGTGTCGATGCACTGACCCATATCAAATACGACTCATTCAGTCCGAATTTGCACTGGGCGGTGGTTGCATGGGCAGGGCCACACTAGAATCAAGGCATACTTTCACGATGCTTGCCGCATGAATTCCCAGCCTCCAGCCCAAACGCCGCGCGATCCGGCGCTCGATGCGGCCTTCCTCGGCCCCTATGGCGAAAACGGTTCGTTGCTGGAGCGCCTCGTGGTCGAATTCCTGCGCGACCATGTGTACTGGCGGCGCAATTTTCATCCCGATGATCCACCGGCGATTGCCACCACCACGGCCCATCATCCCGAGTATCTGGCCTTCGAAGCGCGCATCTGGAAAGAGTTGCACGCGCTGTCGGCGCAGTTGAAAAAATCCGTGCCGTTCCACAGTCCCCGCTATATCGGGCATATGGCCTCGGACCTGCTGCTGCCGGGCCTGGCCGCGCAGATGCTGGCCTTGCCCTACAACCCCAACAATGTCACCGATGAGGTGGCCCCGGTCACCATCGAGATGGAACTCAAGGTGGGCCTGCAATTGGCCCGTATGCTGGGTTTCCCGCACGATCCGGCGCGATCCGACTGTGCCTTTGGCCATCTCACCTCCGGCGGCACCGTGGCCAACTACCAGGCCCTGCGCCTGGCCCTGGCGATGAAGGCCTTCCCCGTGGCCCTGCGCGCCGCCAAGGTGCCGGAATTGAACCTGCCCGCTGATGACTGGGCCGCGTTCAATCTCGATAACGACACCATCATCGACCTGTTGGGCCAGTGGCAGGCCTGGCTGGCGCAGTGCCCTGCCAGCGAGCGCCAGCACTGGCGCGAGGCCGTGCGTCAGCAGCGCATCGAACAACTGGGGCTGGCCGGATTCTTTGTCGCCCACCCCGAACTCCAGGTACCACACGTGCTGGCCCCGATCACGGCGCATTATTCCTGGAGCAAGGGCATGAAGCTGCTGGGCCTGGGACGGGTCCAACTGGATCTGTTGCCCACCTGCGGCATGCGCCTGGATGCAGCGGCGCTGGAAGAACATCTGGAACGCTTGGCTCGTGCCCGCACGCCCGTGTTGCTGGCGGTGGCGGTCCTGGGCAGTACCGAATATGGCACCATCGATCCGGTCGATGCGGTGCTGGAAGCCCGCGTGCAAAGCCGTACTCGGGGCCTGGATTTCTCGGTGCATGTGGATGCCGCCTGGGGTGGTTATCTGACCACGATCTTTCGTCAGGAGGATGGCAGCCTGCGTACGCGCGAGGCCGTGGCGGCCGAGTTCAAATACTTCCCGACCCCACCGATCTACCGCGCCTTTGCCGCTCTGGCCGGGGTTGATTCGGTCACCGTCGATCCGCACAAACTGGGCTATCTACCTTTTGGCAGCGGTGCCTTTGTCTGCCGCGATCATCGTGCCACCGCGCTCTTGGCCGAGCGGGCCGACTATGTCTTTCACGGCGAATCCGCCCACGGTTACTTCGATCACTATCGAGGCCTGGGCCAGTTCATCCCGGAAGGCTCAAAGCCGGGCGCGGCAGCAGCAGGCGTCTATGTTGCCCATCGGGTCCTGCCGCTGGATCACAATCACTTCGGACGTTTGCCACGAGCCACGGTACGAGCCACAGAGATCTTCTACGAGCGGGCCCTGCGCTTTGTCCAGGAACAGGCGGGTCGGCTTACGGTGCGGGTGCCGTTCGAGCCGGACAGCAATCTTGTCTGTCTGGCTCTGAACCTGCCCGGCAACCAATCCCTGGCCCGGGCCAATGCCTTTGTCCAGCGCCTGTATGCGGACCTGCGCAGCGACCCGGATGAACCCCTGCAGCTGCGCGAATTCTTCGGCTCGGTCACGACCTTGCGCCCGGAACTGGTGGGCATCGAGGAAACCCGGCGCATCCTGCGCGATCTGGGCATCGAACCGACCCAGGAGGACGAACCCCTGGTGGTGCTGCGTCACACCCTGATGAATCCCTATCTGATCGATCGGGAAAACGACATCAGCTATATCGAACGTTATTTCGACTATCTGGCTCGACGTGGCGGAGCCTTGGCGCAGATGCAGGTCGAGGCGAACGGCTGAGGTCGTGCATCGGGTTTAGCGCTGACATTGGCAGCCCGGCAACTCGCGGCTTTCGATCCAGGTCAGGTTGTTGGTGTAGCGGGTCATGCCGCGCACCCGTCCATACAGGCGCAAGGTGCAGGTGGCCGGTTTGGGATCAACGAGCAGGTAATAGTCCGTGCCGGATGGCGCGGCGATGGCAAATGGCCGGGGTCCGGTGTCATCAAACGTCAGTTGCAGCCGGGTCAGGAAAGCCAGTCGCGTGGCCGCGCCGGGTGCTTCCTTCTGGCTGGTGAGGATATCGATCAGGGCATCTTCGAAGTGGTCGCCGCAGGCGGGATCGGAGCCCAGATTGGCGATCTGACCCACGGTGGTGCAGGCGGTCATGAACACGAGGACGAACACGACGGTCATCACGTAACGTGCCATCTGGAAACCCCTTGCCTGACCCGGACAAGACGAGAATAAACCCGTCCGGAGGTGCATGCACGTGATCGCTGTGGAAGATCTAGCCGAAGCGCTCAATCACCTGAGCGCGTTTCGGGATCGCCAAGGCGGCGCCAGGGGTTTCGGTAGCCAGGCCAGCGACGCGGTTGGCGTGGCGGATGGCGGTGTGAAATGGATTCTCGCCAAGGCTGGCCAGGCCAGCGGCCAGGCTGCCGCTGAAGGCATCACCGGCACCGGTGGTATCGCAGGGCGTGACGGCTTCAGCGGCAATCCGGTAGTGCGTAGCCTGGTCGCGCCAACGGCTGCTCTCGTCGTGAGAGACGAAAACCCCGGCCGCACCCAGAGTGATCACGACGCTGGCCACGGGCAGGTGCCGGGCCAGGTCGTGTAGTTCGGCATCACCCAGATGCGCCACCTGATCGGCATTCACCCGCAGATGGGCGCAACGGGCCAACAGGTGGGTGAATTCGGTTTCGTTCGGGGTCAACAGATCCAGCAAAGGCAGCAGACCACCGTCTTCTTCGGCCAGGGGTGGGGCCGGATTCAGCATGGTCGCCACGCCCGCAGCCCGGGCCAGTTCCAGGGCGTGGCGGGTGGCCGCGGGATTGACCTCATGCTGGGCCAATACGAGATCGGCCGAGGCGATGGTGTTGCGTTGGTCTTCCACATGCGCCACGGCCAGGGCCAGATTGGCGCCGGAACCCACCACGATGCGGTTCTGTCCGGCCGCGTCGAGGAGGATGGCAGCATTGCCGCTGGGGTAGTCCTGGCACCATTGCCAGCGGGCGTCGATACCTTCCGCTTCGGCCAGAGCAGCCGCGCCCTGGCCGATGGCATCACAGCCCAGGGCAGCGACAAAACTAACGTGCGCGCCTTGGCGTGCAGCGGCTACGGCCTGGTTGAAACCCTTGCCGCCGGGACCGGTGGAAAAGTGCCCCAGACGGGTTTCACCCGCCGCCGGGAAATGATCGGTGCGCCAGATGAAATCCTGGTTGTAGGAGCCGACAACAACGACCCGTCCGCCCACGCGCGTTGCCTCAGGCATGGGCCGGGTGGGCCGCGTCCGGGCGTACGTGCTTGTGCCGGAACAGGACGGCGAACAACACCGTCACCACGGCGGCATAGCCGGCAAAGCTCAGCCAGATGCCGTGCCAGTCGAAGTTGCCATCGGCTTGCACGAAGTAGGCATCGATCACCCAGCCGGCGATCAGGTTGCCCAGCACGGCGCCGATGCCGTTGGTCATCAGCATGAACAGGCCTTGCGCGCTGGCGCGGATCTGCGGATCGGCTTCGCCTTCCACATAGAGCGAGCCGGAGACGTTGAAAAAATCAAAGGCCAGGCCGTAGATGATGTTGGACAGAATGATCATCCACAGCAGCGGACCCGGGTCGGCATAGGCGAACAGGCCAAAGCGCAGCACCCAGGCGATCATGCTCATCAACATCACGGTCTTGATGCCGTAGCGGGTGAGGAAGAAGGGGATGGCCAGGATCAGCAGGGTCTCGGAGATCTGCGAGATCGACATGGTGATCGCCGGATAGCGGATCGCCAGCGCGTCCGTGAATTCGGGCACCTTGGCAAAATCGTGCAGGAAGGTGTCGCCATAGGCGTTGGTCAGCTGCAGGGCGCCGCCCAGGAACATGGCGAAGATGAAGAACACCGCCATCTTGTAATCCTTCATCAGGGCGAAGGAACGCAGGCCCAGCGAGTCGATCAATGAGGTATGGGCGGTGTAGCGCGGCGGGCAAGCCGGCAAGGTGAAGGCGTACAGGCCCAGGATCACCGCGGCCGCACCGGCGATCTGGAATTGTCCGGCGGTCACCTCAAAGCCCGACAGGCTCACCATCCACATCGCGGCGATGAAGCCCACCGTGCCCCAGACCCGGATCGGCGGGTAGGACTTGACGATGTTCTGACCGTCTTGCTTGAGCGCGTTGTAGGCCACGGTGATCGCCAGGGCGATGGTCGGCATGTAGAAGCACATGTTGATCAACATCACCCAGAAGAAAGCCCGCGGGCTGTTGACCAGGGGCAGGGTAAAGAGCATGCCGGCGCCCAGCAGATGCAAGATGCCGTACAGGCGCTCGGCGTTGATCCACTTGTCCGCCACGATGCCCATCAAGGACGGCATGAACAGGGAAGCGATGCCCATGGTGGAAAAGATGATGCCGAATTCGCTCGCCGACCACTGCCGGCTTTGGAACCAGTAGGCACCGATGGTGATCAGCCAGGCCCCCCATACGAAGAACTGCAGGAAGTTCATCACCACCAGTCGAGTTTTCAGTCCCATTGCTGCCCCTTGCGCGCCTGCTGCCTGTCGTGAACGGCGAGCGTAGGTCAACGGGCCGGCCGGGCGCAAGCATCGTCACGGGCCTTGCCGTGGGGACAGGGCAGAGGATGTCAGGCGTTGATACGACCCCCTGCGTCGGGATTGGAAGCTGTCACCTGCGCGCATGACCTTGGCCACAAGCCATCGTGCCGACAATCCGTTAAGCTGGGCGTTTCCCTGTCGTCAAGAGACCTTCCGACATGAAACGACATTATCTGTTGTCGCTTGCCCTTTCCGCCCTGCTGCTGGGTGCCTGCCAGTCCGGAGAAACCCCGAGCAGCGAAACCAGCGCCACCGAGCCTGCCGACGTGGCCCCGTCTGTCGTGGCCAATGCCTTGCTGACACCCAGCCCGCTGCCCTTCCAGTACCCGCCGTTCGATCGCATTTCCGATGCCGATTTTGCCCCCGCCTTTGATCAGGGCATGGCCGATCAGCTCAAGGAAATAGCTGCCATCACCGGCAATCCGGAAACCCCGAGTTTTGAAAACACCATCGTGGCAATGGAACGCAGCGGCGAGTTGCTGAATCGCGCCACCACCGTGTTCTTTGCCCTGGTGGGCGCCGATACCAACGATGCCCGCAAGCAGTTGCAGGTCGACTACGCTCCGCGCTTTGCCGCGCACATGGATGCGATCAGCCTGGACGCCGATCTGTTCGCGCGTATCGACACCCTCTACCAGAACCGCGAACAACTGGATCTGGATGCCGAATCCCTGCGTCTGCTGGAGCGTTACCACCGCGATTTCGTGCGTGCCGGTGCGCAACTGGACGAGACCCAGAAGGATCGCC
>CAYRJS010000001.1:60225-64032 GCA_964424535.1 uncultured Aquimonas sp. | reverse complement strand
TCAGGACTTTGTGCCCCGGTCCGGCCAGCAGTTCTCCCAGAAAGGCCAACTGGGCCTGGCGCGCGCGTGGTGACAATGACAGATGAGCGATGGCGACGGTCAGGGAATTTGCGCCTTCGCCATAACGCACCAGCAACGCGCCACGGCCGGGGATGCGGCTGGGCAGGGGATGGTCGACCACTTCGTCCGGTTCCAGCCGCGACAACAGGCCATTGGCGCTGGCGGCGATGCCAGCCACACGCCGGTTGGGCTGGTGGCTCCAGTATGGAAACCCGGCGCGTTCGGCCAGGTAGTGGGTCTGGTTGATGAAGCCCGAACGCAGAGAGCCGGCATCGGCTTCCTGCAGGCCGACCAGATCAAAATCGACCACTTCGCTGGCGAGGTTGTCGAGGTTGTCGCGCTTGTGCCGACTGGGCAGCACATGGTTCCACGAGCCGGTCAGGTAATCGCGGTAGCTGGTGGTGGCATGCCCAGCCTGGATATTGGCGCTGAGCAGGTTCAGGCGCTGCGGTTGCGCAGCATCCTGATTGGTGGAGTCGGAGCGAAACGCGGTCATGTTCCCATGGTGGGATCGATCGGCGCCAAGCTCAAGTCTGGCGCGTGAACGGGATCACAAGTTGGCGGACTTGGCCGCCGCGCGTTCCTTGGCCACAAGGAAGTCGGTGATTTCGAGCATGCGCTGGAAGCCGCCGTCACGCGGAGCCGTGACCCGATACTTGCCTGCGACCACCATGGTCGGCGTGGCTTCCACACCCATGGCCACGGCCCGGGCGCGGGCATCGGCCAGTTTGGAATCGACCGGGAAGCTTTCCAGGGTAGACATGAACTGGGCCTTGTCCACGCCATGCTCGGCGTAGAAATCGGCAATGTCCTCGATGCTGTTGATAGGCCGGTGATCTTCGTGCAGGGCCTTGAACAGGGCTTGGTGCACGTCCTCGCCCACGCCCATGGTGTCGGCGGTGTAGAAGATGCGGGCATAGACTTCCCAGATGCCGCCAAAGGCCGCCGCCATGTATTCGACCTTCACGTCTTCCGGCTGGCGGGCCTTCCATTGCGCCATCAAGGGGGCGAAATGGGCGCAGTGCGGGCAGGAATAACCGAAGACTTCGACGACTTCGATACGATCCCCGCTGTGGGTGGCGGCGGGTGGATCGATGAGCTGGTAATCCTGACCTTCGACCGGATCGGCGGCCCAGGCCTGCGGCAACAGGATCAAGGAGGCCAACAGCAGGCAGGACAGCATGGCAAGGCGCTGGAACATCGAAACTCTCCGTTGCGGGTAATGGGGCTAAAAAGCCGCGAATAGCAGTAGACCGTGATTATCGGACAAGGTTCATTCCGATGCGATCGGTACTGGTGTTGGCGACCCTGAATCAACCGTGGATGCGACATCGGCGGTGGCAGGATCCGGGAAGCTTGAGCGATTGCGCCACGGCGGGGTGGCCAGGATCATTTCGGCCATGGCAAAGGCCAGTTCGCGTTCGGCCACGACGGTGCCATCGGCGCCGTGCGCGATCAGGTGTTTGACCTCGGCATCGCTGTGGGCGCGGGCAAAGATGATGATCTCGGGGTTGGCGGCGCGCAGACGCGAGGCCACTTCCCCGGCCTCCAGCACCTGCGGGATCACCAGCACCGCGATGTTCGCGCTTTCCGGGTGCAGTTCGGCGAGGACGCCTTCGGCGGCGGCATTGGCGCGGATCGCGGGGATACCGTTCTGATGCGCCAGCCGGACCCGGTCGATATTGGTATCGACTGCGATCACGGGGATGCCCTTCTGGCTCAGCAACTGCGCCAGTTGTGCTCCGACCCGGCCATAGCCGATGAGGATGGCGTGCTGGCCGGGGTGGAATTCCGGTCCCGGCTCCAGTGCCGGCTCGGGTTCCGGGGCGACGGCGGGTCGGCGCGGTTGCCGGGCTTCCCAACGATCCAGCACCATCCACAACAGGGGGTTGATGGAAATCGAGATCAGGGCCGCTGCCAGCACCAGATCACGCGCCTCGGCCGACAGGGCGCCCATCCAGAAGCCCAGGCCCGCCAGGATGAAGGCGAATTCACCGATCTGGGCCAGGCCACAGGCGATGGTGAGCGCGGCCAGTTTGGGATGGCCGAAGCCGCGCATGATCAATAACAACCAGGTCCACTTGCCCAGGATGATGACCAGCACGGTGAGCAGCAGGGCGAAGGGATGTTCGACCAGAATGTGAGGATCGAACAGCATGCCCATGGATACGAAGAACAGCACCGCGAAGGCATCGCGCAAGGGCAGGGAATCGTTGGCGGCCTTGTGGCTGAATTCGGATTCCTTCAGCACCGTACCGGCGAAAAACGCACCCAGGGCGAACGATACCCCGAACAGCCAGGCCGAGCCGAAGGCCACGCCCAGGGCGATGGCAAGCACCGACAAGGTGAACAATTCGCGCGAACCGGTGCCGGCGGTATGGGCCAGCACCCGTGGGATCACGCGCCGACCCAGAACCAGCATCACGATCACGAAGGCGACGACCTGGAACAAGGTCAGGGCCAACGAGGACAGGATCTGGTGCCAGCTGATGGCTTCCTTGCCGTCTTGCAGCAGGTTCCCGGCCAGCACCGGCAGCAACACCAGGGCGAGGACGTTGATCAAGTCCTCGACGATCAGCCAGCCCATGGCGATCCGGCCCCGGCGGCTGTCGAGCAGGCGGCGGGCTTCGAGCGCCCGCAGCATGACCACGGTACTGGCCGTGGCCAGGCAGAAACCGAACAACAGACTCTGGAACACCGGCCAGCCCAAGACCAGGCCCAGGGCACCGCCCACGGCCGTGGTGATGATCGCCTGCATCATGGCCCCGGGGATCGCCGTCCATTTGACCTTCAGCAGGTCCGCCAGGGAAAACTCCAGACCCACGCCGAACATCAACAGCATCACGCCCAGGTCGGAAAGCTGGGTGGCAATATCCGCATCCCCGACGTAGCCGGGGGTGTAAGGGCCGACCACGATGCCGGCAAACAGATAGCCGACCAGGGGCGAAAGACGCAGGCGATTGGCCAGGAAACCGAGCACGAACGCCAGCCCCAGGCCGATGGCCAGGATCTGGATCAGTTCGGTATGGTGTTCCATGACAATGCGGGCGACGGTTGCTTCAGTGGGTGGTCGAACTGGGGGTTTGTGGATCCTCGATGGCGGGGTCGGGGACCGGGTCACCAGGGCATTGCGGACGTTTGGCCGAACGCAGGGACAGCGTGGCCTTGGCCATCATATGGGCACTGATGGGGGCCGTGATGAACAGGAACAAGGTGATCAGCAATTCCCGTGGGCGCACTTCCCCGCTCACCATCGGCTGATAGAGCATCGAAGCGATCAGGGCCGAACCCACGCCCAGGGTGGTGGCTTTGGTCGGAGCGTGCAGGCGCTTGAAGAAGTCCGACAGCTTCACCAGACCGATCGAGCCGACCAGGGTGAAAAAACTGGACGACAGCAGCAGCGCCGCGATGAAGATTTCGAGCACGGCGTTCATTCGACGATGTCCCGGCGCAGGATGTACTTGCTCAGTACCAGGGTGCTGATGAAGCCGAGCATGGCGATCACCAGGGCCGCCTCGAAATAGATCGGAGACTGGATCTTCATGCCATACAGCACCAGCAAGGCGATGGCGTCGATATTGAGCGTGTCCAGGGCCAGGATGCGATCAGGCAGGCTCGGTCCGCGCAGCAGACGCCACAGCGCCAGCAACATGGCGATGACCACGATATACAGGCTCAGGTTGATGGCCAGTTCGATCATGGAAAGATCTCCCGCAGCGGTTTTTCATAGCGGGTCTTGATTTCATC
>CAYRJS010000001.1:52412-60125 GCA_964424535.1 uncultured Aquimonas sp. | reverse complement strand
GGAAACAAACGCCGCAAAAAGGCTTTCATGTATGCACCTCCAGGTGTCGGGAGATGACGGCCGAACTTGTGAAACGGGTGGCCTGGATATAGTCACCCGGGCGCAACACCTGCGCTCCGCTGGCCATGACATAACGCAGGGCCGGGCCGGCGGCCAGGCTGAGCGTGACCACGTAGGCCAGCAACAGCACGATGGCGGCGATTTCCTGGCGACGCCCCTGGCGTGGCGGAGCCAGTGCTCGAGGCAAGGTTGGCGGGGTGAAATCCGGAGGCGGAACACGCCAGAAGATGCGGCTGCCACTGCGGGTCATGGCCACCAGCACGAAGAAGCTCGCAGCCAGGATGGCGCCCCAGACCCAGCCGATGCGGGCCTCGGGCACGGCCTCAAGGATGCCCAGTTTGCCGATGAATCCAGAAAGCGGCGGCAGACCGATCATGGCGATGGCCGTGATCAGGTACAGGCTGCCGGGCACGGCCCGGCCCAGCATCGGCAACACCAGGTTGGTGCGGTCGGTGCCGCGCCGTTCGCGCACGGCTTCGGCAATCAGAAATACCGCGGCCCCGGCAAAAACACTGTGGGCCAGGTAATACAGGCCAGCGCCGATGCTGTCGGCCTGGGCCAGGGCGAAGGTGATGAACAAGGTGCCGGCGGAAACCAGGACCAGATACGCCGCCAGAACGCGCAGCCGGACCGCCGCCATGGTGCCCAGCGCCGCCAGCAGCAAGGTCGCAATGCCGGCCCACAGCAGCCACTGCCAGGCCGGACCGGCCAGCAGCAGGTCCACGCCCAGTATCAGGGTGAATACTCGCAGCACCGAGTACAGACCAACCTTGGTCATGATCACGAACAGTGCCGCCACGGATGCCTGGGCTCCGGCATAGGTGGCCGGCAACCACAGGTACAAGGGCAGAAGTGCGCCCTTGGCGCAGAACACCACCAGCAACAGACCGGCGATCGCCTGCAGCAGGATCCGGTCGGTCGAACCCAGCTCGGCCGCACGGGCAGCAACTTCAGCCATGTTCAAGGCCCCGACCAGGCCATACAGCAAACCCAGCCCGATCAGGAACAAGGTCGATGCGGCGATGTTGAACACCGCATAGTGGAAACCCCGGCGCACCCGGCCACCGCGCGCCCCGCCCAGCAGCAGGCCGTAGGACGCCGCCAGCAACACCTCGTAGAACACGAACAGGTTGAACAGATCGCCGGTCAGAAAGGCGCCGTTCAAGCCCATCAACTGGAACTGGAACAGGGCATGGAAATGCGGTGCGCGCCGATCCCAGCCGGAGCTGGCATGCAGCAGGCAGGCGATGGCCAGCAAGGTGGCGACCAGCACCATCCAGGCCGCCAGCCGATCCAGCACCAGACTGATGCCCAGATGTGCCGGCCAGTCGCCGATGCGATAGACCGTGATCACGTCACTGTCGGCCAGGTGCAGCAAGCTCATGGACACCCATAGCAAGGCCGCCAGGCCCGACCAGGCCAGCACACGTTGCACCACGATGCCCCGACGCTCGGCCAGCAACAGCAAGGCCCCGGTGAGCATGGGCAAGGCAATGGCCAGAACCGGCAGGTGGGCGTTCATGCCGGACCTTCCGAGGCATCGGTTGTCAGCGCGCTGGCATCGTCATCGACGGGCAGGGGCCGCGACAGGTCGGGGATGAACGGGGCCATCAGAACCAGTTCATCCAGGCCATCAGGCTCATTGGCACCGAGTCCATCGACGTGATCAGTACGGTTGTTGCCACGGCTGCGGATGGCCAAGACCAGGCTCAGGGCGGTCATGGCGAAGCCGATCACGATGGCGGTCAGGACCAGGGCCTGGGGCACGGGATCAATGTAGTTTTCCAGCGTGGCCTCGACTCCGTCACGCAGGATCGGCGGCTTGTCCGAAACCAGCCCGCCGGCGGCAAAGATCAAGAGATTGGTGGCATAGGAGAGCAAGGTCATGCCCAGCACGACGTCGAAGCTGCGCGCCCGCAGCAGCAGATACACGCCGACGGCAACCAGGAAACCAATGGCGCTGGCGATGGCGAATTCCATCAGGGGCACTCCGAACAAAAGCGGGCCGGATCCGGTCGCCGGATCGAGGAGAGCCAGGAATCTTGCGTCAGATCCGGCTTGATGCCGCCCATCATCGACAAGATCAACATGCCGGCGCCGAATACCACCAGATAAACCCCGGCATCAAAAGCCACCGGGCTGAGCAGGCTGACCTTGCCCAGCACCGGCATGACCGGCTCCCAGGCAACGCTGGTCAGGAAGGGAAGGCCGGCGAAGATCGGCACCAGGCCCGTGCCGACCGCAGCAAGCAGACCCAGGCCGATGCATTGCACGTAATCCACACCCAACTGGCGCTCGAATGCGCCCATGCCCTGGATCACGTATTGCATCAGCACGGGAACCACCAGGACCAGGCCGGCGATGAAACCGCCGCCGGGGGCATCGTGGCCGCGCAGGAACAGGTAGATCGACACCGTCAGGGCCAATGGAAACAGCAGTTGGCTCAGATCCGCAGGCATGGGCAAGGGCAGCGGCCCGCCTTCCACCCGTTCTTCCGGAGCCAGCCGGCTGCGCCGCAACAGAGCGTGCACGACCAGTCCGGCAATGGCGAACACGGTGATTTCACCCAGGGTGTCAAAGCCACGGAAATCGACCAGGATCACGTTCACCACGTTATGGCCGTGGGCTTCGGGCAGGGCCCGCGCCAAAAGTTCCGCACCGATGCCCGATTGAGGACGAACCATTACCGCCCAGGCCAGGGCTCCGGTACCCAGGCCGGCGGCAAGCGCCAGCGTGCCATCGCGCCAGCGACGCCAGCGTGAGGATTCAGGGCGGGATTCATGGGGCAGGTAGTTGAGTGCCAGCAGCATCAGGGCCAGGGTCACCATTTCCACCAGCAACTGGGTCAAGGCCAGATCGGGGGCGGAGAAGTACACGAAGATCAGGCTTACCATCAACCCGATCACGCTGGTCACGATCACCACGCGCAGACGATGGCGGTAGTTGACCAGGGTCATTACCGTGGCCGTCACCATGATCAGCCACAGCAACCAGCCCAGGGGCGGCAAGCCGGACAGCGACAGGCTTGCAGGCCAGGTCCAGTGGTTCAGGGCGGGCGCCACCGCCGCCAGTACGGCGACCAGGACGAGCAGGAACAGGCTGCGTTGCAGGCTGCCGTTGGCGATGGCGCGGGTGAAACGATCCGCCAGGAAGTACAGACGCTCGACATTGATCCAGAACAGACGCCGGCCCAGCGACTCACGCACGATGGCATGCAGGTCCAGCAGCTTGCGCAAGCCGAAATACAGGGCGATGCCCCCAGCCAGACCGACAAAGCTCATCAGCAGCGGCAAGTTGAAGCCATGCCAGACCGACAGGCTGTAATCGGGCAGGCGCTCGCCCAGAACCGACAGCGAGGCGGCCTTGAGCAAGGGCGCCACGGTCCAGGCTGGAGCCATGCCCACGGCCAGACAAGCAAGGGCCAGCACTCCGCCGGGGATCTTCATCCAGCGCGGCGGCTCGTAGGGCATGTCCTCGATGGCCCGTGGTCCACGGCCAAAAAAGGTGTCGGTGACAAAGCGCAGGCTGTAGGCCACGCCCAGCATGGCCGCCAGCACGGCTGCCGCGGTCATCCAGTGACGCACGACGTTGCTGTTGCCGGCGCGCAGGGCCTGGTCAAAGAACATTTCCTTGCTCAGGAAACCATTGAGCAAGGGCACGCCCGCCATGGCCAGGGCCGCGATCACGGCCAGGGCGCTGGTAAAAGGCATGTAGCGGCGCAAGTTGCCGAGCCGACGCATATCGCGGGTGCCGGTTTCATGGTCGATGATGCCCGCGGCCATGAACAGGGCCGATTTGAAGGTGGCATGATTGAGGATATGGAACAGGGCCGCGACCATGGCCATGGGCGTGGACAAACCCAGCAGCAAGGTAATCAGGCCCAGGTGCGAAATGGTCGAATACGCCAGCAAGCCCTTGATGTCGTGCTGGAAGATGGCATACCAGGCGCCCAGCAGCAGGGTCGTGGCGCCGATGCCGCTGACGATGTAGAAGAACGGATCGGTGCCGGACAGGACTGGATGCAGCCGGGCCAGCAGAAAGACACCCGCCTTCACCATCGTGGCCGAATGCAGGTAGGCCGACACCGGTGTCGGTGCCGCCATCGCATGGGGCAGCCAGAAGTGCAGGGGGAACTGCGCACTCTTGGTGAACACACCTACCAGCACGGTGCCCAGGATCCAGAGGTACAGCGGGCTTTCGCGGATCGCATCGCCACTGGCCAGGATCACCTCCAGCTCGTAACTGCCCACGACCTTGCCGATCATCAGGATGCCCGCCAGCAGGGCAAAGCCACCGCCGGCGGTAATGGCAAACGACATGCGTGCGCCTTCGCGGGCATCTGGGCGGTGCGACCAGAAGCCGATCAGCATCAGTGAACTGATGCTGGTCAACTCCCAGAACAGCAGCATCAGCAGCAGATTGCCCGACAGCACCAGGCCCAGCATGGCCCCCATGAACAACAGCAGGAGGGCGAAAAAGCGCGGCGCGCTGTCGCGGGCATCAAGGTAGTAACGGGCGTACATCACCACCAGAAGGCCGATGGCCAGGATCATCAGCGCGAACATCCAGGCCAGACCGTCAAGGCGGATGGACATGTTCATGCCGATCTGCGGGGCCCATTCCAGCACCGTCTGAGGCCAGTTTCCGCGCAATACCTCAGGAGCAAAACCCAGCAATACCACCAAACCCAGAAGGGGTGCCATTGCCGTCAGCCAGCCGATCAGACGACGCGAAGCGCGGCGCTGTGGCGCCACCACCAGGGCCGTCAGGAACGGAAGGGCCAGCAACAGATACAGCATGTGCGTCCTTGGGACTGTTGAAGCAAAACGTGAAATGAAAGGCTCGGTCGTCACGACCTGGCCGCTGCCGCGAATTGCCGGTCTTCAGAACCTGAAAACCGGCAGGCAGGTAATGGATTATCTACACTCCGGACGTTTTCGTCAGGATGTTGATGACCCTGAAGCCGATTCCAGTGTGGCCAGACGCTGTTCCAGGGCCTCGATGCGCGCTTCCAGAGCCGCCAGTTGCGCAGAGCGCGAGCTGGGTTCGGGCGAACCTGTCGCAGCGGCGATGGCCTGCATGTCGATCGGCCCGCACAACAGATGAGCCCAGCGCTCCTCGCGTTGCCCAGGGGCGCGCGGCAGTTGCATCAGCAGGGCCGGCGTACGCTGGGAAAGGCGCTGGAGCGTGTGCTGCAGATCCTCGGCATCATTGAAACGGGCGATGCGCTCGGTCCGGGTGAGGATTTCATTGAGGGTTTGCGGGCCTCGCAGCATGAGAATGCACAGGGCTGCCTGCTGCTGCGTGGTGACCTCGTAGGCACCAGCGAAACGGTGTTGCCAGCGCTGTGCCCGACTGGCGTGCTGGCTGCGCACCAGTTGTCGATCTTCCAGTTGCCGCAGGCTGTAACCGACCTCGCCCACGCTCAGGTTCATTACCGGTTCGCGACTGGTCTTCTGGTTGCAGGCCAGAACCAGGGCGTTTTCGGTCAGTGGATACTGGTCCGGAGTGGTGGCTTCCTTTTCCACCAGACAGGCCAGAATACGAGCCTCGTTCGGCGTCAGTTGCAAGGATTCGGGAATGCCAATATCCGGGGCAGCCGAAGGGGTGGCAGAATCAGTTTCTGTCATCAGATTTCATCACGGTCAAGAGGCACAACCTTAAGGTGTCCACCTGCCCGTGGGCAAGCACGGATCGAGGTCGAAGGGGTTGGCCTTCAGCCTGCAGTGAGCCAATCAGGGGCATTGACGACAGACCTTGCGGCATCTCCGACTGGATACAATGGCACCCATCCCCGTATTTTCCGCTCAGCCGTCGTGATTGATCCCGTGCTGCCAATGCCATGATCTCATTCCGCAATTTTGCCTTGCGGCGTGGTCCGCGCCTGCTGCTTGCAGAAGTGAACCTCACCATCCATGCCGGTTGGCGCCTGGGTGTGGTCGGGCGCAATGGCTGTGGCAAGACCAGCCTGTTTGCTGCTCTCAAAGGTGAACTGGATGCCGATACGGGCGAATTGGAGATGCCGGCGCGCTTGCGCATTGCTTCCGTGGCCCAGGAAACCCCGGCGGTGGCCGATACTGCCCTGGATTTCGTGCTGGCTGGAGATGCCGAGGTGGCTGCTGCCCTCAAGGCCGAATCGGACGCCCTGACGCGGGAAGACTACGAGGCCGTGGCCCATGCCCACCAGCGTCTGGAAGAACTGGGTGGCTACGACGCCCGGGCGCGAGCCGGACGACTGTTGCACGGCCTGGGTTTTGCTCCGGCGGTTCACGAGCACGCGGTAGCGACCTTTTCCGGCGGCTGGCGGGTCCGGCTCAATCTGGCCCGGGCCTTGATGACCCCCAGCGATCTCTTGCTGCTGGACGAGCCCACCAACCATCTGGATCTGGATGCCGTGCTCTGGCTCGAACAATGGTTGCTGAAATATCCCGGTACCTTGCTGCTGATCAGTCACGACCGTGAGTTTCTCGACAGCATCAGCACCCACGTGCTGCACCTGGAGGCTGGTCATGCGCGCCTGTATGCCGGTGACTACACCGCCTTCGAGCGCCAGCGCGCCGAGCAATTGCGTCAACAGCAACTGGGTTTCGAGAAGGAGCAAGCTGAACGCGCTCGCCTGGAATCCTTCATCAACCGCTTCCGGGCCAAGGCCACCAAGGCCCGTCAAGCCCAATCACGAGTGAAGCGTCTGGAAAAACTCCAGGGAACCGAAGCCGTACGCGCCCAGCGCCCGGTGCAAATCCATTTTGATGCGCCCGAAAAGCTGCCCACCTCGCTGTTGCAATTGCGCCAGGCCGATTGTGGCTATGGCATAGAGCACCGGATCCTGCGCAGCGTGGATTTCACCCTTGAGGCAGGTGATCGGGTCGGCCTGCTGGGACCCAACGGCGCCGGCAAATCGACCTTGGTCAAAACTCTGGTCGGACAACTGCCCTTGTTGAACGGTGAGCGCGTGGCCCACCCGGATCTGGGCATCGGCTATTTTGCCCAGCACACCGTCGAGGCCCTGCAGCACGGCACCAGTCCGATCCAGCATCTGCAGATCGTGGCTCCGGAGGCCAGCCAGCAAGCCTTGCGCGATTATCTGGGCCGTTGGTATTTCCCCGGGGATCGGGCCTTTGAAGTCGTCGATGGCTTTTCCGGTGGCGAACGCGCGCGCCTGGCTTTGGCGCTGCTGGCCTGGAAACGACCCAACGTATTGCTGCTGGACGAACCGACCAACCATCTGGATCTGGATGTGCGCGAAGCCCTGGCTGAGGCGCTGGCTGACTATCCCGGCGCCATCGTTCTGGTCAGCCACGACCGCCACCTGCTCGGGCTGGTCTGTGACAGTTTCTGGCGCGTGGCCGAGAGCCGGATCGAAGCCTTCGATGGTGATCTTGACGATTACGCCGCCTGGTTGCGCAGTCGCAATGCCGCTCCCGCCACACCAACCGACAAAGCCAAGACAGCCGATACCCGCAAGCCCAAAACCGAAGCACCTCCGCGCATCGATCCGGCCACCAAGCGACGTTTGCGCTGGATCGAAACCCGCCTTGCCGAGATTCAGTCGGCACGCGAAGACGTGGAACAGGCCCTGGCCGATCCCGACCTGTACGAATCCGCCGGCGCCCAGCACGTGATCGAACTGGGCACCCGCCAGGCCGAACTGGC
>CAYRJS010000001.1:15881-52312 GCA_964424535.1 uncultured Aquimonas sp. | reverse complement strand
AAAAAGGGGCTTCGGTATCTGCCCGAAGCCCCTTGATGCTTGCAATGAATTACTGCACCCAGACGCCCTGTTGCGGGGTCCAGTAGAAGGTGCCTTTCTCGAACACCTGCTTGCGGCCATTGCTGCCCCAGGCTTCTTCTTCACCTTTGGGGTAGCCGAACACGGTTTCCCGACCATTGTTTTCGAAGTGGGCCAGGATCGCCCCGTATACCGCGTGGGCATTGGTCGAAGGCGTCCACAGGAACAGGCCATTCTCGAAGTACTGGTAACGGCCCTGCTGGTTGGTCGTTGGCGACTTGGCGGCATCCCGCTCGTCCATCAGGGCAAAGCCCCAGCGTGTTTCATTGCCGGTATCCCAGAAGCGTTGCAGGATTGCGCCGCGGATCGCATAGGCACCGGTACGGGCGTGCCAGAGGATGATGCCGTTGTTGAACTGCTGGAAGCGACCACCCTGGTTGGCGGCCATTTCCACCAGCGTGGGCACGCCCAGAACGCTGCGTACACCGCCCATGGCGTACCACTTTTCCCCGATCTTGCCGTAGGGCAGGACTTCGCAACGGGGCAGGTCGTAGCCATCGTTGTCACGAGCCTCGTCATTGCCCCAGCGGCTCAGGTAATAGGCCGAGACATACTGGTTGGCCGGACCCACATCGAGATCGGTCTTGAGCCACCAGTGGTTGAACGAGGAACCGCTGCGCACTTCCCGGCCCCAGGTCTTGCAGTACACATAGCTGGTGCCCTGGTACAAGGTACCGGTCTGGGCCGTGCTGGTGGCTGAGGCGTAACCGGGGGCATTGGCCCAGGTATCCACCCAGTAGCTGGTGTTGGCGGGTGTGGTCGAACCACCACCGCTGCAGCCATTGTCGCTGCTCAGGTTGGCCACGCCTGCATAGGCCGGATACGGTGTCAGCAGGCGACCGTTGATGCGGATGGCTTGGCCTACGCCATTGAGCAACTGCTCGTAGTGGATATGGGCACCGAAACTGTTGCCGGTATTGCCGGTGATGCCGACCTGCTGGCCCTGGGAAACCTGGCTGCCGTGGTTGACCGAAAAGGCCGACAGATGGAAGTAGTAGGTCTTCCAGCCACCACCGTGGTCGATGACGATGTAATTGCCGGCGCCGCCGGCCTCGTAATAGCGATACGCGGTGCCGGCAGCTGAGGCCAGGACCGGGGTTCCTGCCGGCGCGGTGAAATCCAGTGCCTGGCGCACTTCACTGGAGTGATGGAAATACGAAAAAGTCTTGCCGCAGGGGTACGGTGCCTTGAAGTTGGGAGCGGCGGTTGCCGACACGCCCCAGGCACACAGCAACAACACGGTGAGTTTCATCAAGCGGATGAGCATGGGTTTCTCCTGGATGATCGAGATCACGCACGACACGTTCGGATCGGATGCCCTGGAGAATCTCCCCAGAGCATCCGGGTTCGGTTTACTGGAAGCTCACGCCCTGCTGCGGGGTCCAGTAGAAGGTGCCTTTCTCGAACACCTGCTTGCGGCCATTGCTGCCCCAGGCTTCTTCTTCACCTTTGGGGTAGCCGAACACGGTTTCCCGACCATTGTTTTCGAAGTGGGCCAGGATCGCCCCGTATACCGCGTGGGCATTGGTCGAAGGCGTCCACAGGAACAGGCCATTCTCGAAGTACTGGTAACGGCCCTGCTGGTTGGTCGTTGGCGACTTGGCGGCATCCCGCTCGTCCATCAGGGCAAAGCCCCAGCGTGTTTCATTGCCGGTATCCCAGAAGCGTTGCAGGATTGCGCCGCGGATCGCATAGGCACCGGTACGGGCGTGCCAGAGGATGATGCCGTTGTTGAACTGCTGGAAGCGACCACCCTGGTTGGCGGCCATTTCCACCAGCGTGGGCACGCCCAGAACGCTGCGTACACCGCCCATGGCGTACCACTTTTCCCCGATCTTGCCGTAGGGCAGGACTTCGCAACGGGGCAGGTCGTAGCCATCGTTGTCACGAGCCTCGTCATTGCCCCAGCGGCTCAGGTAATAGGCCGAGACATACTGGTTGGCCGGACCCACATCGAGATCGGTCTTGAGCCACCAGTGGTTGAACGAGGAACCGCTGCGCACTTCCCGGCCCCAGGTCTTGCAGTACACATAGCTGGTGCCCTGGTACAAGGTACCGGTCTGGGCCGTGCTGGTGGCTGAGGCGTAACCGGGGGCATTGGCCCAGGTATCCACCCAGTAGTTGGTGCTGGCAGGGGGTGAAGGTGGAGCACCGCCATTGAGCAAACTGTAGTAGTTGGCCCACGGGAAATACTGGCCCGGGTCGTAGCGGTTCTGGTTGCTGGTCAGCATGCCGTGACCCTTGATGCGCACGCTGTCGGGGACTACGTGCCAGTAGTTGTAGCCTGGACCCTTCCAGGCAGTGGCACAGTTGATTCCGCGCCGGGCGCAGATGCTGCGTACCAGGCGGGCCGAAGCGTTGATCATGGCACTGGACCAGTTGCCCGGATCGCTGGCGTAGCCGTCGTGTTCCAGGCCGATGGTGTAGTAGTTGTGGTAGGCCGCATGCCAGGCCTGATGGACTTCGCGCACCATCTGGGTGATCTGGCCGTCGGATTTGCGTAAAAGATAATGCGCTGAAACCTGGGCCGACGGGTTCTTGAACCAGGAGATGGCCCCGGCATAGGAGCCTTCCATGGTGTGCAGGATCACCGCCGATGTGCTGTTGCCGGCAGTGCTGTAGTTCGAGGTGCTGGCGGGATTCCAGATGGCCTCGCCAAAGTCGACGGCCTTGGTCTGGACCGTGGTTCCGTTGGCCTTCGCCGCAGGTGCCGGCGATGCTGATGTGGCCGCATCGGCGATGATCGAATCCAGATCGAAGTCCATGGTCAGCTCGGGCGCCCGCAGCAGGTTCAGGCGCTCCGGGCTGAAAGCCTTGTCCAGATCCACCACCCGTTGTGGTACTACCACACCGTCTTCACGGATGCCCTTGCTCAAGGTGTGCAGGACGTCATAGGCGAAACTTTCGCGGGCATAGGACTGGATGTTGCCATCGCCCTTGCCAAAGCCGGCGTAGCGCTGCAAGGCCAGAGCCAGCGCCGCTGCTTCGCCGTGCCCGTCTTTGCTCGCCCGGGTACGGGTCAGTGCCTGGTCCAGCAAGGCTGCGGCGGCCAGGATATTGGCTTCCGGATCACGCTCCACGCGCGCCTTGTCGATTCCGGTCAGGTGTGCGCCTGCGGCCACCTGATCATCAAAGCCCTGGCCCTGATACAGGCCCATGACGCCATAGGCCGGCGGCATATGGGCGTGGCCGATGTCTTCATCGGCCGGTACGACGTTGCGCCAGCCGGTCTGGGCGTAGGCAATGGCTTCCAGCGAACCTGCCGGCAGTGACGGATAGGCGCGGTAAGCGCGTTCAAACATGGCCTCGTAGCTTTGGCGTTCCACGACCAAAGGCAACATCGCCTTGGCCCGTACCTGTTCCAGCACCTCGTGCGAGGCGTTTTCCGCAGGCATCGATTCCCCTGTTGGCGTGGCGGCCTGCAAGCCTCCAGCCGACACGCTCCCCACCAGCAAAAGGCACAACAATCGCTTGGACATGAACATGAGTTTCCCTCCAGGAACTGCAAACGTAGCTGTCGCCATACCCGGCTCGGCATGGTCCGGCGGTCGCACATCCGGGACGTTTGCGACCTTTCGAACCTTGCTAAGCTTGCTGGCGACAATCCCGGCAACCCGCCCCCTCGGGTGCCCGAAGCCGGACGTATTCCGGTCTTCTTGATCACTGTTTCGAGATTCGGCAGAAAATTCCGACATGAATGGGCTTACGCATGCAGATGAACTTCGGCCAGAGATTTCCGAAACCGTGGAATCGCCCGAATTTGCCCATTTGCTGGCGCTGGCGGACGCCGGCCAACCTGAAGCCTGGAACCGGATTTACGCTTTGCTGTACAGCGACTTGCACCGCATCGCGCGCTCACAGATCCGGCGCCAGGTGGGTCCCAACTTTTCGCCTACCTCGTTGATCAGCGAAACCTGGCTCAAGCTGGCGGGGGCGCGATTCAAGGTCGAAAGCCGCCGTCACCTGATGTCCCTGATTGCCCGGGCCATGCGTTTCGTGTTGATCGACGAGACCCGGCGCATGTTGTCCGAGGCACACGCCGAAGGCGAGCGGGTGGCGTTCCAGGAACCTGCGGATGCCGGTGCGCAAACGCGGCTGGAGCAGTTGCTGACCCTGGACCAGGCCTTGACCGGTCTGGCCCGGATCGACGAACGCCTGGCCCGGGTCGTGGAGTTGCGTTATTTCGGCGGCTTGAGTGAGCGTGAGGCAGCCGAGGTGCTGGGCGTGACCGAGCGCACCGTATCGCGTGATTGGCGCAAGGCACGCGCGTTCCTGGTGGCGCGGCTGGGATCGGACGAGGGCGGGATCGGAGCTGGCTGAGACCCGTGCTGTCTGGTTGCGGATGGGGTCGCAAGCTCTGGATGTCAGTGCCCGTCCAGACGCGCCAGTTTGTTCTCGATACGGGCGCGGCGGCTGGCCGGCGAGCCGGCTTCGGCACTGGCGAGCAAGGCCTGTTCCCAATGCATGCGTGCCTGGTCTTGCTGGCGGCGCTGGAAGTGGATGTCACCCAGCATTTCGTGGGCATCGACCTTGGTACCCCGGGTTCCCAGCGTGGGTGACATGGCTGCCGCTTCGCGCAGCAGGGTGCCCAGCAAGGCCTCGGCACGCTCATCCTGATGGCGCACCCGATAGACCTCCACGAGGGCAAAACGAGCGTTGTGCACGGTGTCATGGGCGCTGCCAAAACGCTCGCGCAGGGCGCCCACGATCTCTTCCAGTTCTTCCTGCTCGGCTTCGCCGACCCGACCCAGGCGCAGCTTGGCCTTGATCAGCGCGACCTGATCGTATTCAGCTGGAATGCCTTGATGGTGGTCGATCGCCACGCGCCGGGCGAACAGGTCGATCACTTCATCCCAGGCTCCTTCCGAGACCGGTCGCCCGGAAGCACGTACCGCCAGCACCGACGCCAGGATCGCCACCGCACGCGATGTTTCCAGATGATAGGGCCCGTATACCCGCTCCATCACGGCCAGGGCCGGACGCACGAGACGGTCGGCGTCTCCGTCAGGTTCACGCGAGGCCAGCAACAGGCCAAGGTCGAGACGTACGCGCGCGGTTTCCGCATGGTTTTCACCCAGGCTCGCCAGCAGGATGGCCTCGCTGCGGGCCAGCGAGGTGGCGGCGCCGTCGCGGTCACCCATCCAGAACTGGGAGGCGCCCAATACCCGCCAGGCACGGCCGGTTTCCGGGTGGTCCTCACCCAGAACATGGCGACGCCGTTCCAGCAAGGCCATGGCCAATTCCACGGACTGGCGGTGCTGACTGAGCTGGCGCAGGGTTTCCACCAGTTCCACCGTGGCTTCATCGGCAATCAGGGGCGCCCGGGTCTGGACCAGTTCGATGGCGCGGCCGTAATTGCCGATGGCGGCCTGGTACTGCTGGAACAGGCGCAGCCATTGGCCTTCCTGGATCAGCAGCGAAGCCAGTGGTCGCGGGTCGTTCGCTGCCAGCCGTTCCGCCCGTACCAAGGCATCTCGCAACGTGGCTCTGCCGGCATCGATCTGCGTCATGCCCCATTGCGCCCGCGCCAGTTCCATTTCCAGCGCCAGGCGCGTGTATTCCCGGTCGCTGTCCGGCACTGCTTCCAACCCGGCCAAGCCCAGCGCCACCGCATCTCGCGCCTGGTCAAAGCGTGAGCGGATATTCAGCAGGTGCGCACGCGTGGCCTGCAACGAGGCTTGTTGATCGACGAGATCGCCGCTGCGTGCTTGCGCCTCATCCAGCAGATTTTCCGCCCGGTCATAGTCGCCCAGGGTGGTGTAGCTGCGCGCCAGGGTTTCCAGTACCAGGCCGGCGACCCGAGGATCCAGATGCCCGGTCGCATCACTGCCCCGAAGGCTGGCTTCGGCATCGCGCAAGGTGGCCGCTGGCACCAGTGGTGACTGGCCCAGGCCGCCGGTGACCAGGGCGTCGAAGGAATTTTCGAACAGGTGACGCATCGCGTGTGCGGTTTGTTCGTGTCTGGATGCCCGATCCCACAGGTGCAGGCTGGTGCCGATCCCGAGCGTGACTCCGATCAGGGCGAGGGTGGCGATCGCCACCCCGATCCGGTTGCGACGTAGAAACCGGCCCAGGACGTAGGCGGCGCTTGGCTTGCGTACCGAAACCGGGCGCTGCGCCAGCCAGGCACGCAGGTCATCCTGCAGATGCGCGACCGAGGCTGGACGTGCGGATGGATCCAGCGCCAGGCACGCGCAAACGATGGCATCAAGATCGCCTTCAAGAGCCCGGGCCAGTGCCGCAGGACCGGCCTTGGCGCGTGCTTCGGCGCTGGCTTGCGGGCCTTGGCGGGCAGACTGGCTGGGCAAAGACGGTGCTTGCGTGTCCAGCGCAAAAAGATGGTTCGAAGGTACGCCCGTGCCGCACAGCAACACCCGCAGCAACACCCCCAGCGCGTATACGTCCGAGGCCACGCTGGTGCCTTGCGTGGCTACTTCCGGCGCGGTGTAGCCCAGACTCATCGCCACGCAACGGGCCGGATCGGCGTGACTGCGAGCGGTCAGACTGGACAGACCGAAATCCAGCAGCACCGGGCGCCCGGATGTATCGACCAGGACATTCGAGGGTTTGAGATCGCCATGCAGAGCGCCCTTGCCGTGGGCGTAGCGCAGGCCCTCGCACAGTTGCAGAAACAACTGCATGCGCGCCCGCAGGTCGAGCTGCTTGCGGTCGCACCAGATGTCGATGGCCTCACCTTCAACCCGTTGCATGGCGAACCAGGGGTCACCATCCGGGGTTACGCCGCCATCGAGCAAGGTTGCGATATTGGGATGTTCGAGCATGGCCAGGGTGCCGCGCTCGTTGCGCAGCACTTCGGCCAGCACCGGCGTGGTGGCTTCCCGACGGATGCACTTGAGGGCGACGGTCTGGGCGTATTGGCCATCGGCACGATGGGCCAGATACACCCGACCCATGCCGCCTGCGCCGATCACCGCATCGAGATGCCACGGTCCCAGCAAGGTGCCGATGCGCGGATCGCCAGTCTCCGCCTGTTCCTGCAATGGTGCGTAGTGCGCCAGGATCGTCTGTGGTGATTCCAGCAGGGCCTCCGTCGCCGCATCCGCGGTCAGCAGTCGAAGCAGATGGGCATGCAAGGCCGGGTCGGTCTGGCGCAACCGTTCCAGATGACGCGTGCGGACACCTGCTGCCATGTCGGCATAGTGATCGAACAGCTCCAGTGCCTGTGCTTCAAGATCCGCCATCGTGCCGTTCTCGGTCCGCCCATATCCTGATCAGTCGGATGTATCGGGGATCGTATCGCGTTTTCGAACAAGGCAATCCAGACCCCGGCGGCAATCTCGCGCAGGCACCCGCATACCGAAGCGTGAACGTGCGAATGACTTCCACAGCTGGCGGCATGTTATATTGTTGCAACTGTTCTGATGTGACCTGTCCCATGCAACATTCCAACGGCTGCCAAAGCACGGCCTGCTATCCCGACGCCGGTGATCGTATCGGCATGTGGGCGGCGCTGGCATGTGCCGTGCATTGTGCCGTGTGGCCGCTGGCCCTGCTGGTGGTGCCGGCAACCGGGGTCGCGTTGCTGCCTTGGGGGGATGTCGATCAGATCATGGTGGTGTTCGCCACGATCCTGGGTGTGGCCATGGTCAGCCTGGGTTTTCGTCGCCATCACACGTTCAAGGCCTGGGCCTTGTTGTTGTCCGGGCTCGTCCTGGTCTGGCTCAGTGCCTTCACCTCCCTGCATGCGCATGGGGTCTGGCATACCGTGATGATGGTGCTTGGCGGCAGCCTGATTGCCCTGGCGCACCTGGTGAATCAACGCGCGGTCCGACGGGTTGGCAAATCCGATTCGGTGTGATCCAGGCCATCGGGTTCGACCCTGACGATGGTAGGCTTTGGCCTCGGGCGCATGGCGTGGGCCATGCGTGAAACGTCGGACACAAGGAGACCAGTCGATGGGCAAGGGTGACAGCAAGACCACCAGGGGCAAGCGGTACAGGAGCAGTTACGGCAACAAGCGCCCGCACGCGACGCCTGCACCTGCCGCCAGCGTTGTTTCCACACCCAAGGCACCGGGGGCGAAAAAAACAGCGGCAAAGAAAAAAGCCTGATGCTGTCGGGCGTTCGGCTGGCGTGTTCGGCGCCAGCCGAGGCCCGGATCAGGCATCAATGATGGGTTTGGCGTTGATATAAAGCGCACGCAGCAGATCGCCACCCAGCCAGTAGGCCAGTTCGGCAGGTTCACGTACATGCCACAAGGCCAGATCGGCGCGCAGACCGGGAAACAAGCGGCCACGGTCGGACAAGCCCAGCGCCTTGGCAGCATTGCAGGTGGCACCGCGCAGGGCTTCTTCCGGGGTCAGGCGAAACTGGATGCAGGCCAGGGCCATGGCCAGGCGCAGGCTGAGCAGAGGGGCGGTCCCTGGATTGGCATCGGTGGCCACGGCCATCGGTACACCCTGAGCGCGGAACTGCTCAATGGGTGGCAACCGGGTTTCACGCAGGCACAGGAAGGCGCCGGGCAGCAGCACCGCCACGCTGCCATGCGCGGCCATCATCTTCACCCCGGCTGGGTTGGTGTATTCCACGTGATCGGCCGACAGGCCGTTGAAACTGGCAACCAGGGCGGCCCCGCCCGAATCGCTCAACTGATCGGCGTGCAGCTTCACCGGCAAATTCAGCGCCCGCGCCGCGGCGAAAAACTTTGCGGTTTGTTGCGGACTGAAGGCGATGCGCTCGCAAAAAGCATCCACGGCATCGACCAGGCCCTCGCTGGCGGCCGCCGGTAACAAAGTGTCGCACACCCAATCGATATAGGCGTCGGGACGACCTTCATACTCAGGCGCTACGGCGTGCGCACCCAGGCAGGTGGCTTTGACCGTCAGGCCCAGTTCCTGTCCCAGGCGTCGCGCCACCCGCAGCATGCGCAGTTCGGTTTCCAGGTCCAGCCCGTAACCGGATTTGATTTCCAGCGTGGCCACGCCATCCCGACGCAGGGCCAGGGCCCGAGGCCTGGCTTGCTGGTACAGCGTGTCCTCATCGGCCGCGCGGGTAGCCCGGACACTGGAAGCGATGCCGCCACCGCGCCGAGCGATGTCCTCGTAGCTGACCCCTTGCAGACGTTGTTCAAATTCACTGGCGCGATCGCCGGCAAAGACCAGATGGGTATGGCAGTCGATCAGGGCCGGAGTCAGCAGGGCACCTTGGCAATCGATCACCGAAGCTGCATGCACCAACTCGGCGGGCAACTGCGCCATTGGGCCAAGCTGCTGGATCAGGCCGTCGCGGCAAGCCAGAAAGCCGTCTTCGATCAGGCCGTAGCCAGTTTGATCGGCCAGGGTGACGAGGCGGGCGTGGGTGAACAACAGCAAATTCGCGGACGGAACATTCATCGGCAAGGCAACGGACTGGGTCAATCGGCATGGTAAGACCTAACGCCGGGAACCGGGCGCAAGAAGGCTGGAGCCAGCATTTATCGGCGACTGGATGCAGCCAATTCAGTTGCAAACGCCATGTCGTGGCATAATTTGCCCTCTTTGCCGGTCTGAACCGGTCTTTTTCGATGCTGACGTGAGTATCCCGATGGATTTTCTGATTTCTTCCGCCTATGCCCAGGCTGGTGGCGCAGCCCAGCCGGCCCCGTGGTCGCCGATGATCATGATGCTGGTGTTCGTGCTGGTGTTCTTCTTGTTCGTGATCCGGCCGCAGATGAAGCGGGCCAAGGATCATCGCAACATGGTGGCGGCCATCGCCAAGGGTGATGAAGTGGTCATCAGCGGTGGCATGCTGGGCCGGGTCGAGGACGTGGGCGAGAGCTTCCTGAAGGTGGAAATCGCCGACAAGGTGGTGGTGCGGGTGCAAAAACACGCGGTCACCACGGTTTTGCCCAAGGGCACCTTGAAATCTGTCTGAGTTTCCCCGATTTACCCCCTTTCTCGCGTTCCCGGTCCGGTGGCCGCGAGTGCCCATGAACCGGTGCTGCCCCTATGCTCGAATTTGCCCGTTGGAAATATGTCCTGGCTGTCCTGATCCTGCTGGTCTCGACGGTCTACTCCCTGCCCAACCTGTATCCGCAAGACACGGCGGTGCAGATCTCCGCCACCCGAGGCGGCGTTATCGACGACGCCCTCAAGGAGCGGGTGCAGGGTGTGCTGGAACGCAGCGAGATCGAATTCAAGTCGATCGGGGTCGAGAACAACAACCTGCTGGTGCGCCTGGTCGATCCGGACGTGCAGGTACGCGCTGCCGATACCATCCGCGGTGAAGTCGGGCAGGGTTACGTGGTGGCCCTGAACCTGGCCTCGACCGTACCGGACTGGCTCACCAAGATCGGTGCCGAGCCGATGCTGCTGGGCCTGGACTTGCAGGGCGGCGTGCACTTCCTGATGGAAGTGGACCAGAAGGCGGCCCTGGAAAAGCGCGAGAACGGTTTTGTCGATGACATCCGCAGCCTGCTGCGCGAGGCCAAGATTCCCTACGCCGGTGTCGATCGCGGAGCCAGTGGCATCCTCGTACGCTTGCGCGACCCGGCAGACCGGGACCGCGTGGCCACCTTGATCAATCGCGACGTGCAACAGTTGCAGGTCGAAAACGGCAACGAGCCGGGCTTGTTGCTGGCGCATCTGCGCGAGACCGAACTCAAGACCATCATCGACAATGCCCTGGAACAGAACATCGGCACCTTGCGCAATCGTATCAATGAGCTGGGCGTGGCCGAGCCGGTGATCCAGCGCCAGGGTGCTTCCCGTATCGTGGTGCAGTTGCCGGGCGTGCAAGACACCGCCCAGGCCAAGAAGATCCTGGGCGCCACGGCGACCCTGGAATACCGCGCTGCCGTCGATGGCAATGCCTTCGAAGCCGCCCAAACTGGCCGGGTGCCGTCCGATGCACGTCTGTATTACGAACGCGGCACGCGCCGGCCCATCCTGCTGTCGCGGCGCATCATCGCTTCCGGCGACCAGTTGGTGGATGCCCGTTCCGGCTTCGATCCCCAGGGCGGTGGTCCCATGGTCTCGGTCACCTTGAACGCACCGGCCGGTGCGCGCATGAATGACTTCACCCGTGACAACGTCGGCCGTTTCATGGGCGTGGTTTATATCGAGCGCCTGCCGGAAACCAAGATCGTCGATGGCAAGGAAGTGCGCAGCGTGCGCGTGACCGAGGAAGTCATCAACTATGCCCGCGTCAATGGCGTGTTTGGACGCAAGTTCCAGACCACCGGCCTGGGTAGCTCCGAAGAGGCCGCTGAGCTTGCCTTGCTGTTGCGTGCCGGTTCCCTGGCGGCGCCGGTGGATATCGTCGAAGAGCGCATCATCGGCCCCAGCCTGGGTAAGGAGAACATCAATAGTGGCCGGACTGCGGTGATGTATGCCTTCGGCATGGTGCTGGTGTTCTTCCTGATCTACTACAAGATGTTCGGGGTGGTCACCAACTTGGCCTTGCTGTTCAACCTGTTGCTGCTGGTGGCGGTGATGTCGATCCTCGGGGCCACCCTGACGCTGCCGGGTCTGGCCGGTATCGCCTTGACCATGGGTATGGCGGTGGACGCCAACGTCCTGATCAATGAACGAATACGCGAGGAGTTACGAGTCGGCAAACCGCCCCATGCGGCCATCAAGGAAGGTTACGACCTGGCCGCGGCCACGATCTGGGACGCCAACATCACCACCCTGTTGGCCGGTGTGGCCCTGTTCGCTTTCGGCAGCGGCCCAGTCAAGGGTTTCGCCGTGACCCTGTGCGTGGGCATCCTGACCTCGATCTACAGCGCGCTGTCGGTTTCTCGCGGCATTTCCACCTTGATCTACGGCGGTCGCCGCAAGATCACGCACGTTTCGATCTGAGCCAGGAGAATCTTTCCCATGAATATTTTTCCGTATGGCAGCAAGATCCCCTTCATGCGTATCCGGCATCTGTCGCTGGGTATCGCCCTGCTCATGTTCATCTTCGCCGTGGGTTTGCTGGGTACGCGCGGGCTCAACTTCGCGCTCGATTTCACCGGCGGCACCGTGGCCGAGCTGACCTTTGAGAATCCGGCCGATCTCGACCTGTTGCGCAACAAGTTGAATGATGCCGGCTATCCCGGAGGCATGGTGCAGACCTTCGGTTCCCAGACCGACGTGCTGGTGCGCCTGCAGCCGCGCGAGGGTCAGGACAATATCACCCAGACTGGTGATGCGGTCCTGACAGCACTGAATTCACCCGAAAACCCGGCTACCCTGGTGCGTTCGGACTTCGTCGGTCCGCAGGTGGGCAAGGAACTGGCGCAAAGCGGCATTCTGGCCGTGGTGTTCGTGGCCCTGGGCTTTATCGTCTATATCTCGATGCGCTTCGAGTGGAAATTCTCGGTCGCAGCCACCGTGACCTCGGTGTTCGACGTGGTCACCACTACCGGTCTGTTTGCCCTGACCCAGCATGAGTTCAGT
Organism: uncultured Aquimonas sp.; assembly: GCA_964424535.1. Classification (GTDB taxonomy): domain Bacteria; phylum Pseudomonadota; class Gammaproteobacteria; order Xanthomonadales; family Xanthomonadaceae; genus Denitratimonas. The sequence goes on along the minus strand of CAYRJS010000001.1, from coordinate 39,851 downwards.
CTGACCGCGCTGGCCGGCGTCATGTCGGTTCTGGGTTACTCAATCAACGACACCATCGTGGTATTCGACCGCGTGCGTGAGAATTTCCGTGGCCTCAACAAGGTCGACACCCCGGAAATCCTCAACCGCTCCATCAACGAGACCCTGTCACGTACCATCCTGACTGCGTTGTCGACCCTGTTTGCGGTCGCGGCGCTGTACTTCTTCGGCGGTGAATCCCTGCGTGGTTTGGCCGAAGCGTTGATGTTCGGCATCGTCATCGGCACCTTGTCCTCGATCTTCGTTGCCTGCCCGCTGCTGCAGATGCTGGGCACCAACAAGATCGACATGATGCCCAAGATTCGGGACGACTCGGAGTTGGCACGGCGTCCGTAAGAGACGCTTTGACCAGGCCGGGACTGCGTTCCTGGCCAAGTGTCGGATACGAACCGGGGGCGATCAACGCCCCCGGTTTTTTGTTTCAGGCGGTGTGGATGCCACCCTTGGTCAGAATCTTCGGATCCAGCAACTGCTTGAGTTCTTTTTCTGACAGGCCGGTGGTTTCCAGGGCCACATCGAGGATGGGACGACCTTCCTTGTAAGCCTGCTTGGCCGTGGCCGCGCCTTTTTCGTAGCCGATCACCGGGTTCAGCGCGGTGACCAGGATCGGGTTGCGGGCCACGGCTTCGGCGACATGATCCTTGCGTACCGTGAAACCAGCGATGGCGGCATCGGCCAGTTGCACCGAAACGTTGGCCAGCAACTGGATCGATTGCAGCAGGTTGAGCGCGATCACCGGCAGCATCACGTTGAGCTGGAAGTTGCCGGCCTGGCCGCCGATGGTGATGGTGGTGTGGTTGCCCATGACCTGGGCGCAGACCATGACCACGGCTTCGGGAATCACCGGGTTGACCTTGCCGGGCATGATCGAAGAACCCGGTTGCAGGGCCGGCAGTTCAATTTCACCCAGGCCGGCGAGCGGACCCGAGTTCATCCAGCGCAGGTCGTTGGCGATCTTCATCAACGAGGCCGCCAGGGTATTGAGCTGACCGGACAGTTCCACCGCCGCATCCTGGGAGGCGATACCCTCGAAGAAATTGGGCGCGCTTTCAAAACGCAGGTCGGTCAGTTCCGACAGTTCGGCACAAAATTGCTTGCCAAAGCGCGGATCGGCGTTGATGCCGGTACCCACGGCAGTGCCACCTTGGGGCAGACGGCGCAGGCGTTTGCCGGTGTCGTTGATACGTGCTTCCGCGGAACGGATCTGGGCGGCCCAGGCCCCCAGTTCCTGGCCGAAGGTGATCGGCATGGCGTCCATCAGGTGGGTGCGGCCGGTCTTGACCACCGAATTCAATTCCCGGGCACGTTTTTCGATGGTCTGGCGCAAGTGGGCCAGGGCCGGCAACAGAGCCTGGTTGACCTGCAGCCAGGCGGAAACCTGGATGGTGGTGGGGATTACGTCGTTCGAGCTTTGACCCATGTTGACGTGGTCGTTGGGGTGCACCTGCACCTTGCCCTCGGCATTGGCCAGGTGGGCAATGACCTCGTTTGCGTTCATGTTGGTCGAGGTACCCGAACCGGTCTGGAACACGTCGATGGGGAAGTGGCCATCGACTTCGCCATTGGCGACCTGGCCTGCGGCCTTGACGATGGCGGTGGCGCGTTTCTTGTCGAGATGGCCCAGAGCCAGATTGGCGCGGGCCGCGGCCGCTTTGACCTGGCCCAGGGCGTGGATGAAGGTGGCCGGCAACGGCAGGCCGGAAATCGGGAAATTCTGGACCGCCCGTTGCGTGGAAGCGCCGTACAGGGCGTCGACGGGAACGGCCAGTTCCCCCATGCTGTCGTGTTCGATGCGCGTGGCAACTTGATTCTTCATGGCAGAAACTCATTGCTGATAGGTGTGGTGATTCTAGAGTATCGAAACTGATTGTGCATCGCAGCAAATCCCATGACCGGGATTGAGCCAGGCGAAGGTGAGAACCGGTGCCAGACCCATATCGGCCCGGCTACCATGACCGATCGGCTGCAGCGGGTCGGATGATCCAGATCACCTGCAAGCTCATCGAACACGGGTGCGCAGTGAGTTTTTTCCGTCTGCAAAAACTGGATCGCAAAATCCTTGATCTGGCGCTGCCGGCCCTGGGGGCCTTGATCGCCGAACCCCTGTTTCTGCTCGCCGATTCGGCCATGGTCGGGCATCTGGGTCAGGCTGCCCTGGCCGGCCTGGGCATTGCGGCGGTGATCTTGCAGACCCTGGTCGGTCTGATGATCTTTCTTGCCTATGCAACCACGCCGGCAGTGGCGCGAAACCTGGGGCGGGGCGATCAGCATGGCGCGGTGGCTGCCGGGATCGATGGGCTCTGGCTGGCATTGGCCCTGGGAATGGTGCTGGCCCTGGCCGGTGCCTGGGCCACGCCAACGCTGGTGACGGCATTTGGACCGCCGCCCGAAGTGGCGCAAGCAGCGGTGCGCTATCTGCTGTTGTCCATGCCCGGTATCCCGGCCATGTTGCTGGTATTTGCCGCCAGTGGCCTGCTGCGCGGCCTGCAGGATACGCGCACCCCGCTGTGGGTTGCCGGGGTGGGATTTTCCGCCAATATCGGGCTGAATTATCTGCTGATTTTCGTGCTGGATCTGGGCATTGCCGGGGCTGCCATTGGTTCGGTGCTGGCGCAATGGGGCATGGTGGTGGCTTACGCGATCATCATCGGACGCAAGGTCCGGGGCTTGCAGGTGGGCTGGTGGCCGCGTCGGGCTGGTCTGCGTCTGGGCATGGCTGATGGTTTCTGGTTGTTTTTGCGCACCTTGAGCTTGCGCGCGGCCATGGTGCTGGCGGTGTATGTGGCCACGGCTCTGGGGCCCGCTGAACTGGCGGCTTTCCACGTCGCCATGACCTTGTTCGCCACCCTGGCCTTTGCCCTGGATGCCTTGGCCATCGCGGCCCAAGCCCTGATTGGCCACGGTCTGGGGGCTGGCGATGTGGCCCAGGTGCGAACGGTCTTGCGTCGCTGCCTGCAGTGGGGACTGGGCATCGGTTTGGTGTTGGGGGTGTTGGTGATGGCTGGCAGCGGGGTGTTGGGAGAGCTGTTCACCCGCGATATCCAGGTGCGCGAATTGTTGCCAGCGACCTTGTTGATCCTGGGTGTATCCACTCCGCTGGGAGCCTTGGTCTGGGTGCTCGACGGGGTTTTGATCGGGGCAGGTGACATGCGCTATCTGGCCCTGGCGGGGATCATCAATCTCGCCGTATTCGTGCCATTGGCAGGGCTGGTGTGGAGCTTCTCGCCTGCGGGCAGCGCCGGTCTGGCCTGGTTGATGGCGGCTTTCGTGTTCGGGTTTCTCGGCGCACGCCTGGTGACCTTGGGCTGGCGGGCTCGGGGCAAGGCCTGGATGATTACCGGTTAGCCGTGTCTTGCACCAGACCCGCGTCGATCTGTTCGCGCAGATTGGCCAGAGCATCGGCAAAGTTGGCGTTGTCGGCGAAGTGGGCCTGGCGCAGGTCCTCGACCGCGTGCCAGGCGACATCGGCCTCATCAAAGCGCTGCAATGCCAGCAAGGCCTTGGTTTCCAGATAGCGTGCCACCAGCACATCGTTGTGATTGGCGCCGCTGTAGTGCTCGATCCTGGTGCGACTGCGGCGAAAAACATCCAGCGCCTGTTGCGCTTGCCCATTCATCAGGTACAGGCGGCCTTCGAGCATGTCGGCCTGGGCCATGATCTGGTGGTTGTCACTGTAACGATCTCGAGTGCGTTGGCGCAGTTCTTCGATTGTGGCCAGGGCCGTGTCGAATTGTTGGGCAAATACCGCCGATTGAGCCGTAATCATCAGATTGACCAACAGGTCATCGCTGTCGGGATGGTGGCGACGCAGCAACTGGTTTGATTGGGACAACAACTCCAGGCTTGTTTCCCCGTGCCCCTGTTCGTTGCCCACCATCTGGGCGCGGAAGCGCAACATCAGGGCGTAGGAGAGGGTATCGCGGCGACCATCGTGGTCGAGCAGGGTCTGGGCCCGGTCCAACAAGCTGGGTATGGCTTCCAGTTCGTCGTGATTGAGGCTGACCCCGACCAGCATCAGCAAGGCCGGCGCAATGCGACCATCGTCAGGGCCAAAAGCCTCCTCGGCCATGGTCAGGCGTTCCTGGGCCAGTTGCCGGGAGCGTGGGCCGGCTTCGTTGGAATCGAAAATTTCGATCAGGAGGGTGTAGATCTCGTCACGTATGTCTGGCTGATCTGCCAGATCCTGCTTGAGTTTCGTGGCGCTGTCCTCGAGTACATCGACGATGCGGCGTTCCAGGGCAGCAGTGCCGCTGGTGTTGGTGCGACCGGCATCGAACAGGCCGATGAGGTAGTCCTTGACGGCGTTGGCGCGCTGCGCCTCGCGCGTGGCACGGTCCGCCTGCCACAGGCTGATGCCGGTTCCGGCCAGCAGGGCGACCAGGGCCAGCAACAGGGCCAGACTGGCCATGCGATTGCGCTGAATCCACTTGCGTGTGCGATAGACCAGGCTGTCGCGCCGGGCCAGTACCGGACGGCCTTCCAGATAACGCTGCACATCATCGGCCAGGGCATCGGCGCTGTCGTAACGGCGCAGGGGATCGGGGGCCAGGGCCTGACTGGTGATGGCATCCAGATCACCGCGCAGCTTTTGAACCGGCAAGGCAATGGGGGAGGTCGTGCCCGAACGCAGGACTGCTTGCGAAGGCCGGGTGGAAATGTCACCGCCACGGTAGACCGTGCTGTAGCGGGTGTCGGTCAGCAGTTCGAACAAGATGGCGCCCAGGGCGTAGACATCGGCGGCGGTGCTGATGTTGCCACCGGTCATTTGCTCAGGTGCGGCGTAGGCTGGACTGACGAAATGGGCGATCGTGGCGGTGTTCTGGCCCGGATCCTGTTGCAGGATCTTGGCGATGCCGAAGTCCAGCAGGCACGGGCTGCCGTCCGGTTGCACCATGACATTGCCGGGCTTGAGGTCGCGGTGGACCACCAGTTGCCGGTGGGCATGGGCCACGATGCGGCACAGGGCCAGAAACAGTTGCAGTCGGGCAGCCAGGGGTGGAGCGGTTTGCAGCCAGTGGTCGAGGGTCTGGCCTTCGACGTAGCGCATGGCGTACCAGGATCGACCCTGGGCATCGATGCCGCCGTCGATCAGGTGGGCGATGCCGGGGTGTTCCAGGCGTGCCAGCAGTTCACGTTCCCGCTGGAACGAGTGCAGCACGGCCTGGCTGTCCATGCCCGGCTTGATCAGTTTCAGGGCGGCTCGCTGGGCAAAGCCGGCATCGTCACGCTCGGCCAGCCAGACGCTGCCCATGCCACCGGTACCCAGCAGATTGATGATGTGCCAGGAACCGATGCGCTCGCCCGGCTGCAGGATGGGCGTGGTTGAGGACGGGTTGGTGGTGTCATCGCCCACCAGAGCGGCGGCAAGCGCATCGATGGGGGCGTCAAGCAGGGTATCGTCCTGCTGGTCGAGCATCAGCAGATGCAACACCGCATCGCGCAGGGCCGTGTCGTTGCCACAGGTGGCGATGACGAAGGCTTCACGTTGCGCAGGTTCCAGGTCGAGAGCCTCGCGCAACACCTCGATCTGGCGTTGCTTCATTGGGCCTCACCCATGTATTGGCGCAGCAAGGCCCGGGCTGTGCGCCAGTCACGCGCCACGGTGCGTTCGGACAGTTCCAGCAGTTCGGCCAGTTCGGCAAAACCCAGGCCGGCAAAAAAATGCAACTCCACGACCTGGGCCAGGCGTTCGTCGGCCTTGGCCAGGGCGGTCAGGGCGTCATCCAGTGACAGGACATTGAGCAGATCGACTTCCGCGCCCGTGGTCAGGGCGCTCAGGGTGATCCGGGCCTGGTCGCCGCCGCGCTTGAGGGCGCTGCGTTCACGGGCGGCGTTCATCAGCACCTGGCGCATGGCCCGCGAAGCGATGCAGAAAAAGTGCGTGCGATCGGTCAGCTCCAGTTGCCGGCCGACCAGTTTCAGATAGGTTTCATGGACCAAGGCGGTGGTGGACAGGGTGACACCTTCGGCCTGGTGCAGCAGGCGGTGGGCGCGCGCGTGCAGATCCGCATAAATGGCGGAAAACAGGGTGTCATAGGCTGCCGCATCACCGGCCGCGCAACGATGGACCAGTTCGATGGTGGGTGTGGGTGATGCGTCCGCAGGTGCTTGGCTCACGGCATCATGCTCCTTCCAGCCCTTGTCGACACGACCCGGGTGCAGGCTTTGGCAAGGATCATCCACGGACGGTGGACGTCGTCAAAAGCGGCTGTCAGCGACATTCTGGCGAGGTTCCCAAACGGTGTGCATATGGATGATCAAGGTTTCAGGCCCCCCTGAAAGACAAAGTGTAATCCATGGTGCGCTTGAAGTCTGGAACGTCTTTGCGAGACACACACTTAGGGGATAAGCGACTAAAATACCGGGTCCGTACTGATTGCCTGCCTGCCATGACTTCATCCTTGACGGCTTTGTCCCCTCTCGATGGTCGCTATGCGGCCCGGGTCGAGCCATTGCGTCCGATCTTCAGCGAATTCGGCTTGATGCATGCCCGGGTCCAGGTCGAAATTGCCTGGCTGCTGGCCCTGGCCAACGAGCCGGCCATTGCCGAAGTGCCGGCCTTGTCGGACGACGCCCAGGGCTTTTTGCAGGCCATCGCCGATGATTTCTCTCCGGCCGATGGTGAACGCATCAAGGCGATCGAGGCCACCACTAATCACGACGTCAAGGCGGTCGAGTATTTCCTCAAGGAACGCCTTGCCGATCACGCCGAACTGGGTGCTCTCAAGGAATTCGTGCACTTTGCCTGCACCTCCGAGGACATCAACAATCTGGCTTATGGCTTGATGCTGCACCGGGCCCGCGCCCAGGTGCTGCTGCCGAATCTGGATCGGGTGATCGCACGCCTGCGTGCCTTGGCCCACACCCATGCCGACTTGCCCATGCTCTCGCGCACCCACGGGCAGACGGCGTCGCCGACCACGTTGGGCAAGGAATTTGCCAACGTGGTGGTGCGCCTGGAACGCCAGCGCCGGCAGATCGCCAACGTAGAACTGTCGGGCAAGATCAACGGTGCCGTGGGCAATTTCAATGCTCATCTGGCCAGTTATCCGAACGTGAACTGGCTGGTGCTTGCCCGCCGCTTCGTCGAGCGCCTGGGGCTGGTCTTCAGTCCGTACACCACCCAGATCGAACCGCACGATTGCATTGCCGAAATCGGGGATGCGACGGCTCGGGCCAACACCATCCTGATTGACCTGTGTCGGGATGTCTGGGGCTATGTGTCGCTGGGCTATTTCCGCCAGAAACTGAAAGAGGGCGAAGTCGGTTCCAGCACCATGCCGCACAAGGTCAATCCGATCGACTTTGAAAATGCCGAGGGCAATTTCGGCCTGGCCAATGCCTTGTTCGGGCACTTTTCCGCGAAACTGCCGATCAGCCGCTGGCAGCGCGATCTCACCGATTCCACCGTCCTGCGCGCTCTGGGCACGGCTTTCGGCCATGCCCTGATCGCCCTGGAGTCCTTGCACAAGGGCCTGGGCAAGCTGGAGGTCAATCCCCAGCGTCTGGCCGATGATCTGGATGCCGCCTGGGAAGTCTTGGCCGAGGCGGTGCAGACGGTGATGCGCCGTCACGGCCTGCCCAATCCCTACGAACAGCTCAAGGCCCTGACCCGTGGCCACGGCATCACCCGTGAATCCATGCAGGCTTTCATCGCCTCGCTGGAACTGCCCGATGAGGCCAGACAGCGTCTGCTGGAGCTGACCCCGGCGACCTATATCGGCATGGCCCAGGTGCTGGCGCGCGAAGTCTGAAGCCCGCGTGCCAGCCGTTCAAAGAATCACGGCGGCAGGACTGTCGCTGTGTTCGGATGCGGCTTCGTCGATGTCCAGTTGGCGCAGGGCTTGCTGCAGGTCCTTGGGAAATTCGGCCTCGGCGCCGTACAGTTCGATCTGGATGGCGCGTGATTGTTCCAGGGAAGACCGGGCTTCTTGCAGGTTCCCAAGAGCCAGATGGGTCTGGCCCAGGGTGATCCAGACTTCCTGCATGAACGGTGATCTGGGCCCGTAGAGCTTTTCTCCCAGTTCCCGGCAGACTGTCAATTCCTCCAGTGCCTGTTCCGCCTGGCCGTCGGCCAGAAGCCAGGTGGCGTAGCTGTGGCGCATGATGGTGGCGTAGGGGGATTCCGGACCTTGCGCGCGCACGTAGTAATCGAGGGCAAAGCGATAGTGCGGGCCAGCTTCCTCGACCTTGCCTTGCTCCAGCAAGGCGCCGCCCAGACGCTGGTGGGCCGAGGCGACCAAAGATGACTCTTCTCCGTGCTGGCGGGTCATGGGGCCAAGCAAGCTGCGCAGTTCGGCTTCGGCTTCGGTGGGTTGGTCGTTGCGCAGGAACAAGGTTGCCAGGGTCAGGCGCATCGCCAGAACGTGCGGATGATCGCGACCAAATTCCTCGGCCCGGGTATCGATCAAGCTATGCAGCAGGGCGGTGGCCCGTTCGCTCTGGCCGCTTTCGGACAATAGTGCGGACAGACGTTCACCAGCGGTGATGACCAGGGAGTCGTTTTCCGGCAGCAACGCGCGCAGCCCGTCATAGCCGGCCTGGGCCTGCTCCAGAGCTTCGTCCAGTTGGCCTTGTTCGAGCAAGGCATAGGCCAGGAGCGAGCGCGCTTCCGGGATCAGGGTGGCGGGTGCCTTGGGTCCCAAAGCCGTGGCCAGGGTGATCACTTCGCGCAAGGCTTGTTCAGATTCGTGGATCTTTCCAAGAATGCCGTACATATCACCCAGACGTTTTACCAGGACAACGTCCTGGGCCGATCCGCTCAGGCCCTGTCCGGCCAGTACGGCGCGTGCCTGTTCCACCTGCGGGGCGGCTTTTTCCACATTGCCGATGCTGTAGAAGCTGCGGGCCATGGCCATGTGCATGTCGACCCGCCCTTGGGGATCGTCTGCCAGTTCGGTATCAATCCGCTCGGCAGCCGCATCCAGGACTTTCAGTATCAGGGTCTTGTCCAGATCACGGGCCAGGGCCGGGTCGGCGCTGCTCAGAATGCCGGAAAGAAAGTTGGTGGTCACCTGCTTGCGGTGGGCCTCGGTGCGGGCTTGTTGCAGCGCCCACGAGGTCGCCGCCAGGCCGCCGATCAAGGTCAGCACCAACACGCTGGCGGTGGCTACGCCAAGGCGATGACGGCGGATGAACTTGCGGACCGCGACCCCGCGCCGTGGCGGGGCAGCGCCCACGACCTGGCCATCAAGGAATCGACTCAGATCGTCGATCAACAGGTCGGCCGACTGGTAACGCTGGCCCGGGTCCGTGTGCATGGCCTTGGCCACAATCCAGTCCAGATCCTCGCGCAAGGTACGCAGCAGCTTTGCCGGCGGCAGGCCACGCTGTTCGGCCAGGCTCTGCACCTTGTCCGGATCCAGGGTGGCCAGGCGCTGGGAGGGGATGTGCTCAAGCTCGGAGCTGTCCGATTTCGGAGGGCGATCGCCGCTGATCAGTTCATACAGCAACGCACCCAGGGAATAGATGTCGCTGCGGCTGTCGACCCGGGCCTTGGGATCGATCTGTTCCGGACTCATGTAGCCGCGCGTGCCCGCCGGGATCGCGGCATTGCCGGCACCAGCGGCGATGCCGAAATCAATCAGGCAGGGTGTCGGCACCTCGTTGATGTCGCGCACCAGAACGTTGTCGGGCTTGATGTCGCGGTGCACGACACCCTGCAGATGGGCATGCTGTACCCCGCGGCAAACCTGCTGAAACAACTCGATGCGACGCCGCAGCGAAAGTGCATGCTGTTCACAGAACGTGGTGATGGGGCTGCCTTCGATGTATTCCATCACCAGCCAGGGGCGGCCATGCTCGTCGGTGCCGGCATCGTGGATCTGGGCGATGGCAGGGTGGTTCATTTGCCCGAGCATCTGGCGTTCGACCTCGAACAACACCAGTTGCCGGGTATCCAGACCGACCCGACCGATGAGCTTGAGCGCCACCTCGCGCTGGAAAGTGCCATCGGCCCGTCGCGCCAGATACACCTGACCCATGCCGCCGTGACCGATGGCGCGCACGACCTCCCAGGGACCGAAACGGGTGCCCGGCATGATCTTCATGTCGGTGGCCATCAGAGCCTGCGCCGATTGCATGGGTGTCTGCAGGCGGGCCGTGGCTGAACCCTCGATCGCGAGCATCTTCAACAGTTCGTGCAGCAATTCCGGATCATCACCGGCCTGTTCCCGCACGTAAGCATCCCGTGCATCAGGTTCAAGCTCACAGGCTGCATGGAAAAGCTCTTGCAGGCGCAACCAATGCGATTCGGTATTCATGCCATCCTCGCTGCCAGCCAGGTGCGGACAAAACGCAGGTCGCGTTCTACCGTGGCCAGGGAAATATCGAGCATGTCGGCGACCTCGGCGTTGCCGAAACCGCCCAGCTCACGCAGTGTAAAAGCCTGGGATTTGCGCTGGTCGATGCGTTCCAGTTGCGTCAATGCTTCAGCCAGGCTGGCCATGTCGGCTGGCTGAGGCGAGGGATCAACCAGGCGCAAGCTGACCGTGGTCCATTGGCCCGGACGTGCCCCGGCACCGGCAGCGCGGGCCTGATCAATCAGCAAACGGCGCATCTGCAGGGCAGTGAAAGCAAAAAAGTGCTGGCGGGAAGGAAAGGCACCTTGGCAATCGCCCATCCGCAACCAGGCTTCATGAACCAATTCGGCCGGTTCCAGCCCTGACTGGCGCTCCCGGTACAGAAGCGAGACGGCAATTTGTTTCAGCTCGCCGTAGACGTGATCGGCCAGAGCTTCGGCAGCGCCCTCCTCACCATGACTCCAGGCCTGGATCAGATCGGTAAGACGGGTCGAGGAACAAGGCTGAATCGGTACGTGCATGATCGAATGGTACTCGAAGGCATGAACCGAGGCACAAGCAAGGCGACCGGAGAAGCACTGGTCGGCAAGAATTGCCGTTTATCGGGTGAAAGATACCGTTCATTCATTTTTGTGACGGGTATCGCATGTCTTTCTCGCTGGTCCAGAGGTAACCGGCAAGGGGAGAGCTGATGGCGATGGTGCTGTTGGTGACCCTTGGCAATCGAGGGTTACCCGAGGGGTTGCGCGGATGCGCGATTCGGATGAACAAGACCAGTGCAGGGGCAATTTGCCGTGACCAAGCCGTCAGCAGACCGCATGCCGCTTTCAGTTTCCACGCCGGTTGAGAGCCTGGGCGGGGATTCGTTTTTTCCACACGCTGCCGACAGCCGCAACAAGCGGTCTGAACCGGGTGCCAGGTTGCCAGCGAGCCGCTTCCAGCGTTGGGCTCGGGGCTTGTGCCTGTGGTTCGGTTTGGTGGCGCTGTTTCCAGCCGTGACCATGGCGGCCGGCCCGGTGCTGGAGGTCGAATTCACGACCAGCCAGAACGCCGAGTACGTGCCTGGACAAACGCGCTCGGTGACCCTGGTTTTTTCAAATACCGGGGACGCCACGGCCACCGATACCAAACTGGTGCTGGATGTGCCGGACGGAGCCAGCCTGCAAGGCGTGAGTTGCCAAAGTACGGGCGCCAGTGGATCTGTCTGTGGCACCGCCAACAATGGCACCTACACGGGTGGCACCCTCGTGGCCAATGGGAAATTGACCGTCGTGGCCAACTTGCAGTTTGCGACTGCGGCAACCGGCAACAAGACCGTGGGGGCCGAGGGTTCGGCTACTGGCATTACGGCGGTAAACGACAGCTTCTTGCTGGCCCGCGTTGCACCCAGTTCCGATCTGGCCGTAACCGTTACGGCCACGGCATTGGCGAGTGTGGCCAGTCACTGTCCGGATCCCGACCCGACGGATCGTTATACCCCTGGCTGCACGGCCGCCTACACCGTAGAGGTGAAAAACCTGGGGCCGGACCCGGCCGACAAGGCCAGGGTCTCGATTGCACGTACCGAGGCAGCAAGCGACACATTCGGCTGGACGTGCGTTGCGGGGAGTTCAGGCGAGACCTGCCCGGCGGCCAGTATCCCGGCGCCGTTGATTGAAGAGGTTATTGATGAACTTCCGGTCAATGGCACGCTGACCTTCACCGTGGAGGTCGATCACGACATTTCCGACGGGTACCCGACGGCAGGAATCACGGCCAAGGTCGAGCTTCCGGACGAACCCTCTGACTGGAACGACCCGCATTCCGCCAACAACGAGGCCAGTGCTTCGCGTACGCGCAATCCGATTGCCGATCTGGTGGCCACCGTCACGGCCAAACCCATCAGCCCGGCAGCCACGAATTGCCCTGGGGAGATCGGCATCTACACCCCGGGCTGTACCGCCAACTATGAGGTCGAGATCGAGAACCAGGGCCCGGATCCAGTCGCTGGTGCCAGTTTTTCGATTCATCCTGTTGAAGCTTCGACGGTCATCATGTTGTGGGCTTGTGACGCCAACACCCAGGCCCAGTGCGAAGAGGAGGGTGGCAGCGGGGCCATCGAAAACCTGACCATCCAGACCATCGCAGCCGGAGGAAAGCTGACCTATACGGTTGCGGTCATGCACCCCTCGTCCCAGTTGGATGCGCTCGCGGGCCTTGAGGCCCAGATCGTGCCGCCGACGACGGGGACCATTCCGTTTGATCCTGACACCGACAACAACACGAGCAAGGTCGAGCGCACCATCGAACGCCGGGCTGCAACCCGGGTGGAGAAGATCGCAGCCCAGGGTGGCAGCCCAGTCAGCAGCGTGTTTGCGAATGTCGGCTTTGATTATGAAATCGTCGTGTACAACGACGGTCCCAGCGACTTGGGCAATGCCGTCGATGGCTCGGGCAACCCCAAGGTCGACCCTGACGGCCCCGCGCTGGTGCTGACCGATATGCTTGATTCGCGCTTCATCGGGGTAAGTGGCAACGGTTGTACGGTGGCACAGGACGGGCCGCCGTGCTGGACGTATTGCGCCTCGAACCTGGATTTGATCGGGGAAGGCGGGGTAACCGACCTGGATACGTGCAGCGAAGTCCAGAAGACAAACGGGTCCGGATACCAGATCAACGAACGTTTTGCCTTGCGCGCCGGCAGTGCCAGTCGCCTGAAGACGCGGGTCAAGGTGGCCACGGTTGCCGAGACCATCTCCATTCCCAACCTGGCCGAAATCGAATTGACCGGTTGTCCGTCCCCTGGTTCGTGTACGCCCATCAGCCAGAAGGGTGACGCCGGATCCCAGTCCGACACGGTGTCGATCACCATCCAGCGTGCGACCGATCTGGTGGGTGAGGTGACAAACCAGACCGGCACCAGCGCCACCCCCGGCCTGGAGCACGAATACCGCATCAAATTGAAAAACCCGGCGTACTTTCATCTGGCCAACGTCAAGGTCGACAGTGTTTTCCCCCTGGCCCAGGGTAGTGTCGTATCCGGCTTCGTGCCTGGGTCGGTGCGCTATGCCTGTCGAGCTACCGATGGCGCTTCGTGCACGACGGTTGGCGGTGGCGACAATGGCCAGGGCGGCTGGACCGACTGGGTCACCGCCGATGCCCTGGATACCTCGATCAACCTGCCGGCCTTGAGCCAAGTGGAATATCGTGTCATCGGCCTGGTCGATCCCCGGGCCCGGGATGACATGCATCTTTCCGTGCACGCCACGTCCCAGGGTGTCGACGACCTCGATGCCGGTGTGGATACCAGCATGACACCCAGCATCGGCTTGACCTTGAGCAAGCGCCTGTACAAGCAGGAAGATGTGGGCAATGGCCAGATGCGGCTGTTTTATGAAATCACCGCCGGCAATGTCGGGCCCAGCTTCGCCGATGGGGTCAAGCTGGAAGATTCGGCCGACACGGTCAGCAACCCCGGACATTTCGTTTTTGCTACGGCGCAGTGGGATTGCACCGCCGTGCCGGCGACGGCACCCGCCATTGCCCCCGGCGCCACCCAGTGCCGTCCCATTGCATCCCCGCCTCACGTGGGCGGCATCGAGGACGGTGATCTGCTGCTGGACCTGATGCCCGGTGGCAAGGCCGTGGTGAACTTCGAGATCACGACCTCGGAGAGTGCCAGTGATCAGGTCGAAAACAAGGCCCGGGTGAGTCATCCCCTGGGTACCCGTGAGGCGACGGCGACAGCCACCTTGCGCAGCAACTATGCCTTGACGGTGACCAAGACCGACGGCAAGGACAAGGCCCATCCGGGAACCCAGCACAGCTATGCCCTGACCATCCACAACGCCGGCCCGGATGATGCCTACGACATCCAGGTGCGCGACCAGATGCCGGCCATGCTGCAGGACGTGCGCTGGACCTGTTCGGCCACATCCCCGGTGCCGGGTGATCTGGGGCCGTTGCCCGACCAGACTTCGGTGAGTCCGGCGACCCGACCCGGATACCAGCAGGCAATCAGTGCCGATGGCCGCCATGTCTACGTGCTGGGCGAGAACATCAGTGGCGTACCCACGGTGTACGCCTATGCGCGCAATGCCACTCCGGGTCTGGGTTATGGCGAGATTGCGCCTGAGCCGATCGATATCGAAGTCAATGATCTGGACAACCCCAATGACACCGGCTCGGCCGTGGCCGGCATGGGTGCGCCCGTGGATCTGGCCCTGGCCCTGGATGGCAGCGTCCTGTACGTGCTTTCCTCCCGTCTGGAAGCCGATGGCACAACCGTGACCGGCACCATCGTCGTGTTCCATCGCGTCACGGATCGGCTCAACCCCGATTTCGGGCGCTTGTCCTACGCCGGTACCAGTGCCATCCAGACACCTCTGGTGCAGCGTATCGCGGTCAGCGCAACCCACGTTTACGTGACTGGCTCGGTGCCCGGCGGCTCCGCCCAGGTCGAAGTGCTGCGTCCCGATCCCGGCAACCAGTTGCCCGTGACCGTGGGCAGTCCCGTGGCGGCACCGACAAGTGTGGGCCCTCTGGTGATCGACCAGGCAGCAGGCTGGCTGTATGCCGCATCCACGTTCAATTCACAAATACAGCGCTATCGGATCGAACCCAGCGGCCAGAACATCGGCCGTCTGACAGCGGATGTGCAGACACCACTCGATGTCGTCAACCACCAGCAAATCACCGATCTGGTGCTGGCCCCAGGTGGCGGGCACCTGTATGGGCGCGCCGCCAATGGCGGCAGCAATGCGCGCCTGGTGCATGTGCGCGCGGAAGCGGTCAGTCTGGCCTTCCAGACGGCCACGACGACCCAGCCCGCCAGTTTGCTGGATGGGCCGGTACGTATCGCCATGGCCGCCGATGGTGAGCACCTGTTTGGCGTCAATGCCAATACCGATGCCGTGTTCACCGTGCGCCGCGACGTCAACAGTGGTGCCTTGGGCGCGACCGAGCAGGTGCTGTATCGCAGCGACGGTTTCAATGGTCTGGAACAACCCACCAGCGTGCTGGGCACTCCGGATGGCCGGCATATCCTGGTGACTTCGGGCAGCACGACCGGACCGGGTCCGCTGACCACCCTGTCACGCCGTGCGCCGGCCCCGCAACTGGGCTTTATCGAAATGGACCGGCAACAGGATTCGATTGCCGGCACCCAGCTTGAAATCGATACCCTGACCGCAGCCAACGATGTCGTCACCCGTGGCAAATACGTGTATGTGCTGAGCAAGATCGATGCGGCCATCACCTTGTTCGAGCGGCGTTTGATCACGGTTGGGCCTGATGATGAGGATGGTGGGCACCTGACCTGGAAAAACAGTTGGCGCGACGGCCAGGCCGGCATCACCGGCATGGCCAGCCCCAGCCGCTTGCTGCTCAGCCCGGATGGCAAGAGCGCTTTTGTCAGCAGCGTTTCGGGCAATTCTGTGGTGGTATTCCGGCGCGATCCGGATACCGGCAATCTGACCTATGCCCAAACCTTCCTGGCCGCCAGCAATCCGGGCCTGAGCGGAGCCTTTGGCATGGCCATGGACTCCGACTCGCGGCATCTGTACGTGGCCGGCTCCTTTGCCGCCTCGATCGCGATCTTCAAATACGACGCCAACGATTCGCAGCGCCTGACCTACCAGGGTGCCGTGGTCGCCGGGCAGGACGGGGTCAGTGGTCTCAATGGCATTCGTGACCTGGTCGTGGCCAGTGCTGGCGGACATTCCCAGGTTCTCGGGGTGTCCGATGCCGCCGGTACCGTGGTCGTCTTCGATCGCGAAACTACGGGTGCCAGTGCCGGCAACCTGAGTTTCGTGCAGGCCCTGGGCCTGGGATCGACCCAGCGCCCGATGGCCCTGGCCCTGTCCCCGGATACCGACGGCAGCGGCAATGCCCATGTCTATGTGGCCGCCCAGAATGGCAATGCCGTGCATGTGTTGCAGCGTGTCATCCATCCTGCCGATCCGGCCTATGGGCAGATTCGTCTGCTGGGCTCGGTGGTGCAGGGCGTGGATGCGCCCCAGGTCATGAGCGGTCCGCGTGATGTGGCAGTCAGTGCCGATGGCAAGCGGGTTTACGTGACCGCTGAATTTGGTCACAGCCTGGTGGCATTCAACCGCTATGACAATGTCAGCAGTGCGCTGTACGGGCAGCTGGCCCTGGCCGAGACGCGCACCCAGGACATCGATGCCGCCGATGGCATCCGCGCGCCGTATGCGGTTGCGGTTGCCGATGACTCGCGCAATGTCTACGTGGCCGGATTCGACAGCAATGCTGTGGCCTCCTTCTCGGTCGGAACCGGTTCCTCGTGCAGTGCTTCGGGCGTGGGTGACATCGATGATGTGGTCACGATCCGGGCCGGTGGCGCCGTCAGTTACGTGATCGATTCTATGATCCGGGCCGATGCCGTGGGCGTTTTGGAAAACACCGCCACGGCCTTTGCCGCCGGGGTGACGCCGGATGCGAATGACGTGGTGCCCACCGGATATGACAGCACCGATCTGCTGACCTCGGCGCGTCTGGAAGTGACCAAGACCAACAACCAGGTCGCGGTCATGCCAGGTACGCAAGTGACCTACGACATCACCGTGCGCAATGCCGGTCCGGGCAATGTCGGGATGGTGGGCAACGACAGCCTGACCCATGTCACCGACCTGTTCGGTTGCACGGCAGCCAACGATTGTTCGGGCTCACCGTTTGATGTCGACACCATCGAGTGGACCTGCTCGGCCACCGGCTCGGGCATGCTCGAATTCCTCGCTGACTATCGTCAGGGCGAATCCGGGATCACCGGCCTGCGCGGGGTCAGTTCGCTGGCCCTGATTCCGGGCGATGCGATGGGTACCGGGGATGAGGTGCGGGGTAATTTCCTCGTCGGCGCCAGCGTTGATGACAATGGCCTGGCGTTCTTCCAGCGCGATGCCATGACCGGCAACCTGGCGTACTACGCTCCGGCGCGGGTGGTTGATGGTCCTGGTCTGCCCTTGCAAGGTGCCCGCTCGGTCAGCATCAGCCAGGATGGCCGGCTGTTGTTCGTGGCCAGTCGCCAATCTGACAGTCTCGTGGTGTTCGGTTTGAGCGGCAGCAGCTCGCAGGACCTGATCGTCACGCCTCTGGCAGTCGCCAGGGATGCCTCCATCGCCGGCCTCGACAAGGCCCTGCATGTAGTGGCGGTGACGGCCGGCGCGAATGTCGAGCATGTGTACGTTGCCGGTGCCAATGACCACGCCGTGGCCGGGTTCAGCTTCAATCGTGACACCCAGGAACTGAGCCATATCGGCAGTTGGGTCAACAATGTCGGCAATATCCGGGGGCTGGCGGATGTCGAGTATCTCATCGTCGGCCCGGGCGGAGATCAGGTTTATGCCTTGTCGGGCAGTGGCGCCAGCATCGCCCAGTTCAACCGTAATGCCGGCACCGGGCAACTGACCTACGTTACCCGCTTCACCAGTACGACCTTGGGTGTGGATCTGCAAGGGGTGTCCGCGGGTGTCTTTGCCGTCAACGACAATGTCTTGTATCTGGTGGCAACCCAGGCCAACCGCCTGGTCACGCTGACCCGCGATACCAGCACCGGCAACCTCAGCCTGGTGACTTCGCTGGGCCAGGGCGAACAGGGCGCGCAGGGTCTGAACGAACCGCGCCGGATCGTGATCAGCCCCGATGGGCACCACGTCTATGTCACTTCGCAGGCCGGCAATTCGCTTGCCTGGTTCTCGCTCGATGGTGCCGGCGTGCCGAAATACCTGGGGGCGCGGGTCAATCAGAGTTCCGGGGTTGCCGGCCTGGGCGGAGCTTCCGGCCTGGTGCTGGATCCGCAACTGGATCTGATCTATGTCGCCGGCACCCTGGATCAGGCCATCGTGCAGTTCCAGCGCCAGTCCGATTCCTGGTGTCCGCCCAGCGGAACCGGCCTTTTGCAATCGGTGCCGGTGAACATCGCCGCCAATGGGGAAGTCGTGTTCCGGGTGACGGCGCGGGTGTCCAGTGATCTGGCCGTGCCTCTGGTCAACGTCGCCAGCGTCGACTGGACTTCGGCTGACTGCGGTGGCGGCGATGGCTTGAGCGCCCAGGCCTGTGCCACCGAGGATCAGGATACCGACGAGATTTCCAGCGTGGCCGATCTGTCCATCACCAAGGATGACGGCCTGGCCGAATTTGATGGCCTGGCCGGTGCCGTGGCCCTGGTGGCCGATACCCGCAACGTCTATGTGGCCGCACCGGATGACAATGCCATTGGCGTGTTCCAGCGCCAGACCGGTGCCGCTACCGGTGTCGGCTTGCGCTATCTGGGGGTGATGCGCAGTGGCGTGGCGGGGGTCAGCGGCTTGACCGGCGTGGTCAACCTGGCCATGAGTGCGGACGGGAAAAACCTGTACGCCGTCAGCCCGGTGGATGGGGCCATTGCCGTCTTCAACCGAGGCCAGCAGCAAGGGCGCCTGGAGTTCGTCGAGAAGCATCAGAGTGGACTGCTGGGCGTAACCGGCATGCGCGGAGCCCAGGCCGTGGCCCTGAGTCCGGATGGTGCCCATGTTTATGTGGCGGGTGGTTTCTCCAATGCCGTGGCGATTTTTCGCCGCCAGAACCAGGTTGGGGCTGCGGACTATGGTCGTCTGCAGTTCGTGGCCGCGGTCGAGGCCGGCATCGCTGGGGTCAATGGCATTGAATCCCCGCGGGATTTGCGTTTGAGCCCGGACGGAGCCCAGCTTTACGTGCTGGGCGGCAGCGGCACCGTGGTGGCATTTTCGCGCCAGACCAACAGCGGCAGTGGCAACTATGGCCGACTGACGCAACTGGCCCGCTATCAGAATGGCAGTGATGGTGTGCTGGGCATGGATGATGTCCGCTCGCTGGCGCTGACAGCCGACGGCGCCCATCTGTACGTGCTGGGTGCCGAGGCCGGGACCCTGGTGCATTTTGCCCGCGATGCAAGTACGGGCACCCTGGAATTCCAGCCTGATCTTGCCGTTGGCGGCTCACTGCAGTTGGCGGAACTGGCGGGTGCGCGACGTATCCGTGTAGCCAGCGATGGTTATCTGTACGCGGCTGCATCGCAACAGGATGCGGTGCTGGTCTTCGAACTGGACGGTGCCGGCGTGCCCACACTGGTGACCAGCATCCAGCAGGGCCAGCCGATCGATGGTCTGCGTGGTGCCAGTGACATGGTCGTGGTCAGCGAGGCCGGAAGCGACTGGCTCTACACCGGCGCCAGCCAGGATTCGGCGCTATCGGTATTCGACCTGGACGATGATCCACCCACTTATGTCGGCAGCCTGTTCGATGGTGCCGGTGGCGTGGCCCCGGGCGATGAAGTGACCTACACCATCGTGGTGACCAACAACGGCCCGTCCGATGTGGCCCAGGCCCGCGTAGTGGACGTGTTCCCGCCGGAATTTGAAAGCGTGCACTGGACCTGTGCCGGCAACTGTCCTGGAACAGGGCAGGGCAATATCGACCAGATCGTGAGCTTGCCCAAGGGCAGTCAGGTGCAGTTCGATGCCACCGCCACGGTGCGGGCCCAGGCCAGTGGTCGCCTGATCAATACCGCGACCGTGACCGCGATCGACGTCCTCGATCCGGATCTGAGCAACAACACTGCCACCGATGACGACACGGTGTTGTCGCCGTCCATGGATCTGGCCATCACGATCGATGTGCCGGCCTGTGATCCGCTTGATCCAGGTTGCGCCGGCCCGGGCCAGGCTACGCCGGGAGGAACCTTGGCCTATGCGGTGGTGGCGACCAATGCCGGTCCCACCCATGCCGTACAGGCGCAGGTATCCAATGTATTGCCCGAGGCCCTGCATGACGTGGTCTGGACCTGCACCGCGACCCCGGAGGCCGGCTTGCTGGAGGAAATCGATCTGCAGGAGAACTCCCTCAACCAGGGCTATCGTGCCGTGGTCGTCGATCCCCTGGGTCAGTACGCGTATGCCGTGGGACCGCACGCCCAGGGTGGAACCGTGCAGGATGCCGTGGCGGCGTTCGCCCGCAATCCGCTCGATGGCAGCCTGAGTTCGATACCGGCCTACGCCGACGTGCCCGCGCTGGGCGAAGACCCGGCCCAGGGCATGGCCGGAGCCCGCGCCCTGGTCATCAGCCCGGACGGACGTTTCGTTTACGTCGCCGGCCACGATGCCGATGCCGTGGTCGTGTTTGAACGTGATCCGAACGATGGTCACTTGCGCTGGCGTTCAATGGTGCAGGACAGCGAGCAGGGCATCAGCGGCATCGGTGGCGTCAGCACCCTGGTGATTGCGCCCGATGGCAAGCACCTGTATGCGGCAGGCGCCGCCAGCCAAGCCATTGCAGGCTTTGCCATCAATGCCGGCAACGGTGCCTTGAGCCAGGTTTCGGTCCTGCGCCAGGACGATGGTCTCAATGGTCTGAACGATGTCACCGATCTGGCCTTCGATGCCACCGGGGAGATGCTGTTTGCCACCGCCGGTGCCAACCGCTCGGTCACGGCCTTGCGTCGCGATGCCGCCTCCGGTGCCTTGACCTGGGTAACGGCCATCGAAGATGGCGAACCTGGTGTGACCGCATCCTTGCTGCTGCCTTCGGCGCTTTGGGTCGATGCCGATCGCCTGTTCGTGGCTGATGCCGGGGCTGGCGTGGTGAATCTGCTGCGCTTTGTCGATGGTGATGTGCCGGCCTTTGAACTGGATGCCTTGATTGATCTGGATGCCGATAGTGGCGTCGCAGGTCAGCAGCCGGTGGCACTGGCCTATGTCGCCGACCAGGCCCGCCTGTACGTGGCCTCGACCAGCACCAGCCAGTTGCATCTGTACGGTTTGCTGGGTGAAACACCGGCCCGGATCGCCAGTTATGATCTGGCCACTTCGACTGCCCTGGAGCAGGTCGCGGATTTCGTGGTGGCACCGGGTGAACGTGAGATCCACGTGGTGTCCGGCAGCCAGGGGCGGATCAACACCCTGGCGCGTGAGCCGGGTTCGCGTTGCCCGTTGTCGGGCGTTGGCGGCATCAACCAGGAGGCCGTGGACATCGCGCCCGGCGGTGAGGTCCGGTTCAACCTGAGCGGACACATCTTTGCCAATGCCACCGGCAATCTCGTGCACGAGGCCCTGATCGATCCACGGGTCCTGGCCTGGGATCCGGATTTCAGCAACAACCGCGCCTTGCGCAGTGATCTTTTGGTGCCGGCACCGGATCTGGAAGCCCGCAAGTTGCGCCAGACCCCGGCCGCCGAGGTCATTGCCGGATTGCCGGTGAACTGGTGGGTCGAGATTGAAAACCACGGCATATCCGATGCCTTGCAGGCGCGCCTGATCGATGAGCTGCCGATTTTCCCGGGCGAAGCTTATGGCTTGACCGAAGATACCGGGCAGTGGAGTTGCTCGGGCAGTCCGCCTCTGGTGCAGACGAGCTGGCTGGCTACGGCCACGGAACCGGCGATTGCCGACCTGGCGGCACTGGTGCCGGCACGGGATGGACAGCGCTGGTTCGGCCTCAGCCGCAGTCGCAGTGCCGTGGTGGAGCTGAGCCTGGATGCCAATGGCGCGATCAGCCAGGTGCAGACCCGCGCCGATGCCGCCACTGTGGCTGCGCTGACCGGGGCGACGGATCTGGAATTGTCCGCCGATGGTGCCTACCTGTATGTCACCTCGAGCACGAGTGATGCCGCGCGCAATGGTCAGGATCTGACCGAAGCCGAACGCAACGGCAATGCGCCGTATGCCGTGGTTACCGGCAACGTGCTGGTGTTTGCCGTGCACGCCAACAGCCTGGAGCATGTCCAGACCATCACCTCCGGGGTCGATGGCGTCTCCGGTCTGCGTGGCGCGCGCCAGCTACTGGCTTCCAGCGATGGTCGCTTCGTGTACGTGGCCGCCGTGCCTGCCAACATCAGTCAGAGCGCCATCGCGGCATTCCGCCGCGATGCGGAAACCGGACAACTGGTCTTCATCGAGCGCATCCAGGATGGCCTGGGTACCTTTGGCAATGCCAGCAACGTGATTCGCGATCTGCAACGCATGACCCTGACCGCCGATGGTCGCTACCTGTACACATTGGCTTCGGGTTCCTTGACCAACCAGCAGGCCCTGGGGCGGTTCCAGGTCGATGTCAGCTCCGGCAAGCTGCAGTATCAAAGCGTGATCCGCGCCGTTGATATTGGCGCCGACGATGCCGTCGATCCAGCCTTGCTGGGCGCACGCGACATGGTCATGACCCCTGGCGACACCCAGGTACTGGTGTTGACGACACAAGGTTTTGCCCAGTTCACGCGCCTGGTCGATGGCAGCCTTGCGGCCGCCGGTACCTGGGCCGGTGTCAATCCGGATCAGGCCCGGTATCTGGCCATCGATGCCCTGGGTTCGCGGGTCTACGTGGCGGCACAGGACGGCAGCCTGGAACTGTATGCACGCCAGTGGAGCGACGGCGCGCTGGAGCATCGTTACAGCCTGCCGGCCGCGGTGTCGGCCAGTGCGGGCATGTTGAAGCACCTGGGTGCTTCCAGCGAAGTGTTGCTGGCGCAGGATGGCGGCAATGGCGGCCTGACCCGCTGGTCCGAACAGGCCCTGGTCAAGTGCCATGTCATGCAGGGCACGGATGCCGATCTGCCGGTCCTGGTCGATCTGGGCGTGCAGGGCTGGGCGCGGATGGATTACAGCGCCATCGTGCATCCCAGTGCCCGTGGTGACTTGCTCAATATCGCCCGGGCCGAACCGGGATCGGGCGTGGATCCTGACCTGGGCAACAATATCGCCAGTGACCAGACCCCGATCCACGTCGTCTCCGACCTGTCGATCAGCAAGACCGGGCCTGAAAACGCGGTTGCCGGTGAATTCATCCAGTACCAGATTCGCGTGGAAAACGCCGGTCCCAGCGATGCCCTGGGCATCCATGTCGTCGATGCCCTGGATCCGGCCATGTTCCAGGATGCCAGTTGGACCTGTGAGGTTGAAGGCGATGGGCAATCCCAGTGCCTGGCCAGCCAGGGTGCCGGCCTGAGCCTGGATGCCGAAGCCGATCTGCATGTTGGCGACACCCTGGTGGTGAACCTGAATGTGCGGGTACATCCAGCCTGGTTGGGGCCCTTGCAGAATGCGGCCTCGGTCGTGCCCGAACCGGGTTCAGTCGATCCGACGCCGGATGATCATGAGGCCACCCCGGTACAGACCGAGGTCATGCGCCGCGCCGATCTGGTCGTGTCCAAGCACACCGATACGCCCGAGGTGGTCGCCGGAGCTGCCGTTGCCTATACCGTCGAGGTGCACAACGCCGGTCCTTCCGATGCACCGGAGGTACGGGTGCAGGATCTGCTGCCCGAAGGCCTGCGTGCTGCCACCTGGACCTGTACTGCCCTGCAAGGTCGTGGTGACTGCGTTTCCGCCAGCGGCTCGGGCTCGGTCAACCGGGTGGTTTCGATCCCGGTGGGTGAAACCCTGCGTTACCAGATCAATGCCACGCTGGCTCCCAGTGCCGAAGGTACGTTGATCAACCTGGCCACGGCCACCTTGCTGGATGATCCAGCCGGCGAAGTGGAAGACCCGGACCTGACCAACAACGAAGCCGGCGTGTCCGATCCGATCCTGCAACGTGCCGATCTGGCCCTGGTGGTGACGGCCCCGGATGCCTTCGATCCGGCCAGTCAGATGGCCTTGGCGTATCAGGTGCAGGTGTTCAACAACGG
>CAYRJS010000001.1:0-15781 GCA_964424535.1 uncultured Aquimonas sp. | reverse complement strand
CGCGCGCGTGCAGGTGCCGCTGGCCGCTGAACTGCTGGATGGGGTCTGGCAGTGCAGCCATGCGCCGGATGCCTATTGCAGTGCCAGTGGTATCGATGACATCGACGACCTGATCGATCTGCCCGCCGGAGGCACCCTGACCTATCGACTCGATGTCACGCTCAACAGTGACAACGCGGCCTTGCCACACGATGAGTATGACCAGACGGCCGAGGTCGAGGTCGATCCGGGCCAGGACGAAGTCAGCCTTCTGAACAACGTCGCGACCGACCACAACCGCATCTACAAGGTGATCTTCCGCGACGACTTCGAAGACCCGCAACCTCCACGTCAGGCCCCGGCCGCGCTGCCGTTGAGGTTGATGCAACCGGGATTGTCGCCTTTCAGGCTCCTCCCGACGCCCGGTGCAGCCATGCCGTCTCCCCCGGCGGATGCACCGGCGCGTCGGCCTTCTTTCAATGCAGGTAAGCGGTCATGAGTGTGGCAGGAAAATCCGGCTTGCTGGCCATCGGGGCAGCGTTTGTTCTTGGCGGCCTGGGGGGGTGGTGGCTGGCGCCTCGTGGTGAGGCTGCCCAGGAACCGGTGCCCGAACGCTGGGTGGCGCGGATTGGCGACCAGTACATCAGTGCCGATGAATTCGTCGAGGAAATGCGGCGTCGTGGTGGTGAACGCCCGGGGCGTTTCCAGGAGCCCGAGCAGCGGCGTCAGTTGCTTGATGATCTGGTCTTGCGCCAGGCCATGGTCGAGGCCGCCGAACGCGATGGGCTGACACGTCAGCCGGAATTGCGCCGCAGCATCGAACGGCTGATCTCCAACCACTACCTGCAGGGCAAGCTGCGCCAGTTGGGCCGTGACACGCAAGTCAGTGATGCCGATGTGCGTGCCTATTATCAGGACCACGTCGACAACTACTCGGTGCCGGCGCGCAAGCGCGTGGCCATGCTCAAGATTGGCCTTGATCCCAGTGCCGGCGAGCCGGCCTGGAAGGCGGCCATGGCGCGGATGCAGGAAGCTCGCGACAAGGTAGCCTCGTTGCAGGCTGCTGTACCGCACTTCGGCACGCTGGCCCAGGAGTATTCAGATGACGCCGCCTCGCGTTATCGCGGTGGCGTGATCGGCTGGATTGCCGAAGGCCGGAGCGATCGCTACAGCTACGACCCGAGCGTGATTGAAGCGGTCCGATCCCTGGACGAGCCGGGCAGCGTATCGCAGGTGCTGCGCGGGCGTGACGGCGTGTATCTGGTGCGTCTGGTTGAAAGCGAGCCGCGTCAAAGCCGCAGCTACGAACAATTGGCCAGCGGTATCCGCCAGCGTCTGGTGCAAGAGCGCATGGACGCGACCGAACAGCAATTTCGCCAGCGCCTGCTGCGTGAAGTCGGCGTGGAGGTGCGCGAATCCGTGCTCGCTTCAATCGCGCCGCTATCCGCTCCGGGCACAACTGAAACTCCACAACCGCCGGCAATGCCTGTTGATCAAGGGTGATCCATCATGTCTCGATTCATTGTTCGATATGTTCTGTACGTCCTGATCCTGATCGCAGGCTGTGGCGTGACCCAGGCCCAGACTTCGGAGCTGAGCCAGACCATCACGCTCAAGCCCGGCTGGAACGCCATCCACGTTGCCCTGGAGCCCAGTGACAAGGCGATCACTTCGGTATTTGCCGGTATCCCGGTGCGCAGCGTCTGGCGCTGGATTCCAGGTCAGAACGAAGCCCGCTTCATCCGCGATCCGGCCGAAGGCCTGGAGAATATCGAGGGCTGGTTCGCCTGGTTCCCGGAGCCGCGTCCGGACGCGATGTTGACCAACCTGTTCACCATTGATGGCGACACCTCGTACCTGGTGCGCCTGCCCGATGGTGAGAGTCCGCGGCAATTGGTCATCCACGGGACCTCCCGTTATCTCAAGAAGAACTGGCGGGCCAACGACTTCACCCTGACCGGCCTGCCGGTGGTGAGCACCAATGCGCCTACCTTCAACGAATTCTTTTCCCGTTCCCCGGCCCATCAAGGCCAGCCGATCTACCGCCTGGACAACACGGATGGGCGCTGGAAGCTGGTCGCCGGCACCACCCCGATCAATGCCAATGAGGCCTACTGGTTCTACACCAACGGCAACTCCCGTTATCAGGGGCGCATGGATCTGGTGCTGGATCAGGGTGAATCGCTGGAGTATTCGGCTTCCTTTTCCGAGTTGCGCTTCGTGTTGCGCAATCTCAGTGGCACAGATGGCAGTTTCCAGATCGAACGCATCGGCAACACGCGTGTGCCCTTGAGCATCCGTGTGGAAGACGAGGAAACCCACGAGGTCGGTTGGCCGGACCTGCACAATGTCGAGGTACTGGATGCGCCGGCCGGAGAGGACGTATTCGTGACCCTGGCGGTCAAGCGTTCCCTGTTGACCAGTGAGCGCATGGAACAGGCCTTGGCGATCACCGATGAAAACGGCCAGCGCATCCTCTTGCACGTAGGTGTCAACAGTGTCCAGCCCGGGGCCTTGTCGCGTCCTGCCGGTGCCGGTGTCCAGGCCAAGGCTGGCGGTGACAATCCCTTGGCCCTGGCCGGTCTGTGGGTCGGCCATATCGACATTGACCAGGTCAGCGAGGCGCAACGGGCCGGGGTGACGCCGAAATCAACCGGTGTCACCTTCAGCCAGCGAATCCTGATTCACGTCAATGCCCAGGGCCAGGCGCGCCTGCTCAAGGACGTCATCCAGATGTGGGAAGAGGGCACCACGCGACCGAGCAGTGTCGATCCGAGCTATCAGGAAATGGACACCCCTGGCCGCTATGTGCTGATCACCAACAAGGATCTGATTGGCTTGTATGGCGGCGTGGCCGGACGTGATGGAACCCCGGTGGGCATACGCCTGAGTACGGTCGGTTATGACTTTGACGGTGAGACCCTGGATTTTTCCGGCGTCTTCGGACCAGGTGGACAACTGACCGCAATCATGGAGATTCCCTCCCAGTTGCCGACCAATCCGTTCCTGCACCGCTACCACCCCGATCACGACAATCTGGACGAGCACTACCTCGATTATCAGGAAGAAGCCTTCCAGGTCGTGCGCAACCTGCGTCTGGAGTTCACCCCGGATGATCCTCTGGGTGGCAGTGCTCCGGATTGGGGAGACTCGGTCCTGGGTGGAACCTTCAGCGAAACCATCACCGGTTTGCATCGCAATGCCATCCATACCGCCGGCACGTTTCGCTTGACGCGCGCTTCCGCGGTCACGGTATTGAATCAGTAACAGGGCTCAGAATCATGAAAAACTTCAGTCTTCTTTGCACTCATCCGATCGTTCCCGGAGTGCTTCTGGGCGCCCTGGCACTGATCTTTCCGGGCCAGTCGCATGCCGCCTGGCCACAGGGCCTGGCCAATGCCGAAGTGGTCAAGAGCGTGCCCACACCCAACGGTGATGTCGTCGTTGCCGGCCACTTCACGGGCGAGATGCAGGCCGGTAATACCGTGCTCAATTCGATCGGCATGCAGGACATCTTCGTGGCCCGGCTGGATGCCGGTGGCCGGGTATTGTGGGCGACCAGCGGTGGCGGCTCGTTGATGGACGAGGTCAACTCGATCACCCTGGACGATGCCAACAATGTCTACGTGGTGGGTTCCTACTATCAGCAGATCCTGCTGGGCGGCAACCAGCTCGACAGCTACGGCGATCGTGATGGTTACGTTGCCCGGATCAACGCCCAGGGCAGTTGGGCCTGGGCCCGGCGTGTGGGTGGCCCCGGCCCGGATCAGGTCGCCGATGTGGTGGTGTTGCCCGGCGATGCCAGTCAGGTGCCACCGGTACCCGATTCACTCATCGTTACCGGCGGCTATCGCGGCAATGTCAATTTTCAGGGCAGTACGAGCAGCAATTCCAAGACTCTTTCGGCCCCGGGAAGCACACCACTGTCCGATACCTTTCTGGCCAACCTGACCGTTGATGGCAATGTCTGGAACTGGGCTGTCAATCGCGACGGTTCCGGCGGCAAGGAAGAAGGACGATTGTTGACCCTGGACGCCAACCAGCGCCTGCATCTGGTGGTCAGTGGCGGTGATATCCGCAATCTGATTGATCACGATTTTAGTGTAAATACGTCCAACTGGGTTGTGGAAAGTGCCAGTGGTCAAGGTGCCGCACACGGCATCAGTGAAGACCATATCGCGCGCTTGCAGAGCATAAATATTGGCAACGAAGCTAAGCCGGGCCTGGCCATGCACAGTGGTCCGGTCACGTTGCGCCGCAACGTCACCTACGATGGTTCCGGTGGTCCGCTCGAGCTGCAGTTCAAGTTGTACCGGGGTGCCCAGAGTCCAATGTTTTATCCGCCCATGACCTTCAACGGTCGAAGCACCTGGTTTGCCAGTGAGCAACCCGATTACGGTGAAGATCTGTTGTTCGAAGCCCTGGGTTCGGATGGTCAATGGCATGAGCTCAAGCGTTTTCCGGGCGGTGGCGAGGCAGGTGAGTACATCAACTTGAGCGGAGAACACTCGGTCGTCGTCAACGAGCCCTGGCTGCAACATCCGGGCTTGCAATTCCGCCTGAGACTGCTCAATGGCAGTGGCCGCTATTTGCACGGAACCTATCCTTTCCTGGGTGAGATTTGGGAGTACTACGACTGGTGGCACGTGGCCCATGTCTCCGCCCGGGTATTGCCCAAGGACAATTTTTTCCAGTCGGTCAGCAATCTGCGTACGCCCAACCCCAGTTTCGGCTCACGCACATTTTTGGGTGCAAGCACCGAGATCAATGCCATCAGCAGCCGGCCCACGAATTCGGGTGATGTGCTTTATCTTGCCGGTACCCATGCGGCCGGTTTTGAAATCGCTGGTGCCAATTGCCAGCCCCTGTCGGATCCGGGCGGTTTTGTTGCGGTCTTGCCGATCAACGGCAGCAGCTATGGCTGTACGCGCTTGATCGACACCGGCGCCGCCAATCCGCTGGCCCTGACGGTCGACGACGAGCACGTGTACATAGCCGGCTCCTTCGAAGGTGCTGTCCAATTTGATCGCGTGCTCAATGCCGATTTCGAGTTCAACAGCCAGGATGCCTTTGTCGCGGCCCTGAATCAGGCCGATGGCACCTGGGCCTGGGCGACCGGTGGAGTGGAAAACACCGGCAATCCGGCAGCTCCGATGGGTGGGCCCGGAGACGACGCCGCCACTGCGATCAGCCTGGCGGCGGGTGGCCAGTTGTATGTCGGTGGCCACTTCCAGGATGTGGCCCGATTCGGCCCGGTGGACCAGTTGGTCGCGCAGGGCACACACGATGGCTTCCTGGTCAAGCTGGGTACCAACGGTCGTTTTGCCCAGCCCGAGTCCTGGCCTGTCGGGATGCCGCTGACGCCACCGGCGAATGCGGAAACCACGGACCTGGCCAAACAGCCGGAATTTTTCCGGGATGGGCAGCAGATCGATGCTGCCAGTGCCGACTTGAGCTGGTTTGCCTGGGTCCGTGCCCCTGGTGCGGCCTCCCAGTTCCGCTTGATTCCACTGCAGGCCACACCCGAAATCGAAGTGCATTGGCGGATCAAGGGTCGTGATCTGCAAGACCCGGCACGGATCGTGACCAGTGGCGCCGGGGTCTGGCCGAGCGAGGCGTGCGGAGACGACGCCGTGCCCGGTGACGTCCATTCCCAGGCGTGCTACCAGGTCCATGTGGTGGGAGCGCCGGTCGAGGCCGAGCCCAGCGAGTACCGGATTTTCGGCGATGTGATCCTGCCTGACAGTGGTTCCAGTGGTGCCACCTTGTCATCAGGCATCTTCAATGCCCCACGCAGTGGCTTTGCCGTGATCCAGTACATCCTGGGTGACAGCGTCGACCAGGTCCAATACCCCACCTTCGTCGAGGTGATCCGCTCGTTCCCGTATCAAATGACACCTGCCTTCCAGGATGGCGTTTCGGTCGAGATCGGCAAGAAAATCACCAGCACCACCCATAACCAGGCCGGTCGTACCGGTTGGGTCATCAACGAACTGGCCTATTACGACGGCGAAGGTCCGGATGCGGCCTACAATCGCGCGGCCCGGACCGGCACCATCATCCCGGTCAATCGTTACTCGCCCAACCGGATCCAGGATGCCGGACGGGAACTGGCGGTGGCCTGGTACCGGCGCAACGGCAAGGGTGTGTACTGGCCCAGCCGAGCTGCACGCTACAGCCCGCGGGCGCCCTATGATCCGGATCGCATCGTGATTGCCAGTGAGCAGGGCAGCGAGGCTTTTGGTCAGGCGCGACTCAATCCGGCGACGTTCCCGCAGGCCCGGATTTATGTGCAAAACGATATCAACCGGCCTGGGTTCAATCCCAATGACGAACACGCCTTGATGGCACCGTCATCGACCGGCAGCGGCTATGACGCGGTGTTTGCCCTGCGCTCCGACTTTGGCGGAACCCTGGATCCGACCGCGCCTTCGGACCCCTATGTGCTGCTCAAGTACTTCAACAACAGCACCCTGGAGTGGAATTTCAAGGTCTACAAGGTCGAAGCCACCAATCCCCAGTACCAGAGTTTCCATTACACCGGTGTCGCTGGCACCACGATCTCCCCGCCTTATCCGGTGCGTCTGTTGCCGGGCTGTGCCGAGACCTTCGTTACCGGCCAGGCCCGGGGCGAGGCGCCGCCGCCACCGTTCTTCCAGGACCACAAGAACCAGTTGTGGGGCAAGTCGGCCGGCACCGGCACCGTGCATTACTACTATCCGATGCAACCTGATTTCTATCAGGACAATGACAACGACGGAATCAACGATTACCAGGCGGGTGACTGTACGCCCTGGATGGCGCGCCTGCCGCAGTCCCAGGGCGGATCGGAATCGCAGTTTGAACCGATCGCGGTCGAGTACTCCATCGTCTGGCCGGAACACACGCCCTTGCTGGTGGCTGGCGAAACCCTGCTCAAGCCCAAGAACAACCTGCCCGACATCTACAACCAGGCTGCCGTGGAAATCGTCTATGACGACAATCGCGACACCAACCCGGATGCCGGCCCCAACGACACCCTGGCGCAACTGATCGACCCGCTCAACCCGCGTTGGGTGCGCCTGGCGCAACTGCCCGATGGCATCGCCAGTCAAATGCGCAGCGATGGCTTGCGCGATATCGTCGGCTCCTCCGATGGCACCCGCAAGCTGCCCGCATCCCTGGGTGAGCGCATGGTGTATGACCCGCAGAACCAGCGTCTGACCTTCCACGGGGTCTTCAACGAGCAGGGAGCGGGAGAGCCCAAGCTGTTGCTCAACGTCATGAGCCAGCGCGAGCGTGAAATCCTCAAGAAGCTGGACGATGGAGCCGCTGCGGACGTTTCCGAAGTCGATTGCATCACCGAGGCCGGCTGCAACTGGGACGAAGCCATCGAAGCCCTGTACCGTCTGACCCGCAACCCCAACCATGTCGAAAACATCTGCCGCCAGGCCATTCCGGCCGGAAATCGGGAATTGATCTGCAACGATCTGGTGACCAATATTTCTCCCGACACCTTGCTGATGGCGTATCAGGAAACGCCACGTTGCACTACCGGCTTCGTGCTCGAAACCGAGGGCACGTCGCCGAACGAGACACAGGTGTGTCGTCGCTACAACGAAGAAGGCGAAGTTGCCGAAACGGTGACGCCACTGCCCCCCGGCCTGCTGCAGCCCATCAGCGTGCTGGGCGGCGGCGGTGCCTTGACCGCGGGTGCAGCCACCCAGTCCGGCTACATGACCCTGGCCTTCAACAATGATCCTTCCCTGGGCGCCTTGCCGGTGTCGCTGGAAGTGATCCGCGTCGGTTGCCTGGAATTGGGGCCGGATGCACAGCCGACCCGGGCTCCGTACCAGGGCCAGATCAACGTGATCTCGCCGGACAACATCTTCGACGAACAGATCGTGCTGCGGCACTCGGGTGACTTTGGCGGCAACCCGGATCAATTGCAGTTCGAGTGGTATTTCCATCCCGACGCCAATGGCACCCCGCCGATGCCCTTGCCCGATCTGGCCAATGGCCAGATGCATGGCTGGATCCAGTTCCCGGTGGCCAATCCCAATGGCGCGGTGGAAATCAGCGTCGAAGGTGCCAATATCCAGACCTTGTCGGACAACTGGTACCTGGCCCGGTACCAGGGTCTGCCGGTGTGCGGCAACGACAGCGGCTGGAGCCTGTGGGCCGGCCAGCCCGGTTCCACGCCGCGCGAACCACGGGCACAACTGGCCGAAGGCTGGGTCAAGCGCGTGCTCGCCCGCCTGAATCCGTTTGAAGCCCGGGTGCAGGATTTCGGCCAGGCCCAGACCAACAATTTCGCCAGCATGCTGATCCAGCTCGGCGAGCGGTATTCAGGCCCCGTGGCCTTGAACAATGATCCGGACAATCTCAATTCCATGGGCCTGATCGAGGCCTACACCACGGTCATGCGCCGGGCCCTGCAGTTGTCGGCCGATGCCACGCCGCCGGTCGATTACGGCCCGGCCAATGCGGCGGTCCTGCTGGTCGCCTCGCGCCTGGTGGACTTCTACACCCTGCTGGGCAACGAGGCCTATGCCGATGCCCAGGATCCGACCATCGGCATCGATACCGGTGGCGATACCATCAACCTCAACCCCAGTATCTTCACCTTCCAGAACCAGCTGGAATCACCGCTGGACGAGGAACTGGTATTGCTGCGTGGCCGTGACGACAGCCACGGCCCGGTGGCCGCCTCACCGGTGTACAACCGCCTGTTCTGGAACTTCACCCGCAACGATGGCGAGGTGGCCTATGCCCTTTCCTATGGCATCAGTGACCAGAACAATGACGGGGTGATCGATGAATACGATGCCCGCATCATGTTCCCGCAAGGACACGGCGATGCCTGGGGGCATTACCTGACGGCGACCAAGGTCTACTACAACCTGTTGCGGCATCCTTTCTTTTCATGGAACCCGCAATCGGAGGCCGTGCTGGTGGCCGGGGTGCCGATCAATGTGGACTACCTGGACGAACGCCAGTTTGCCCAGACCGCCGTGGCCAAGGCCCGTGCCGGTGCCGAGATTGTCGATCTGACCTACCGCAAGGCCTATACCGAAGACCCGAACGGGCAGTGGCAAGGCTATGAGGATACCCAGCCGCAACGGGCCTGGGGTCTGTCCGAGTGGGGACGCCGGGCCGGCATGGGGGCTTATTTCGACTGGGTCACGGTCAATGCGATCGTGCCGGAAGAAGACGAAAACCCCGATCACGTCGGCATCCAGCGCATCCAGCGCGATACCGTCACCGAACTGGATGAAGTTGCCAGTTACTACCAGGCCATCCAGGGCCAGGTCGACAAGGCCGATGCCGGGCTCAATCCCTTGGGCCTGGCCAGTGGCGTGGTGCCGTTCGACATCGATCCCTACCAGTTGACGGTCTACCACAAGACCCAGTTCGAACAGGTCTGGGAACGGGCCATGAAGGCACTCGACAACGCCTTTGCCTTGTGGGATTTCGCCAATCAGCTCAACAACCAGTTGCGCCGGACCCAGGACAGCGTCGATGCGCTGGCACGCAACGCCACGGCCCAGGAAACGGACTTCGCCAATCGTCTGATCCAGATCTTCGGCTACCCCTATGTCGACGATATCGGCCCGGGTGGAACCTATCCGAACGGCTATGACGGCCCTGACCTGTACCACTACATGTATGTGGACGTTCCGGCCCTGGCCGGCAACGACGACCTGAATCTGGATACATCCGCCGAAGGGCTGAGTGTCACGCGCATCAAGGAGTTCACCGGCTACTACGGCCCGAGCAAGAACGGCATGGGCTTCTTCGATGTCGAGCCTTCCAACATGCCGCGCAGCAACGTCAAGCCCGATTGTGAGCAACTGCCGATGGCCCCGGGCTGTCCCTTGGGCGACAAGGAGCCGGGCGAGTGGCTGGAGGTCAAGTACACCAGTATCGATTCGCCCGATTTCGGCTACTGGATGACCAAACCCTCTGATTGGAGTGGTGATCGCAGGGCTCCGGGCAAGTTGCAGCAGATTCTGCACCAGATGTTCATGGCCCGCATTTCGCTCAAGCAGGCGATCCTGGAATACGACAAGCTGCGTCTGGAACTGGAAGCCCAGATCGATACCGTGCATACGGTGTTTGATGTGCACAGCGAGCAAATGCATATCGCCCAGTCGCAGCGCAATGAGTTGCAGACCCTGACCGCGCTTTCCCAGGTCATGAGCAATGGGGCCATCGCGGCGCGCCGGGTCAGCATGTTCCTTGGCACGACCTTCAAGGAAGCTTCCGAATGCGTGCCCAAGAACATGATCGCCGGCCTGGCGGGTGGTGGTGATCTGTTTTCCACCGTACGCTGCGCCACCCAGACGGTCGGCAGCAAGAGTGCATTTGCCGTCGACACGGTGGCGGACGGGTTGAGTATTGCCGGCAATGCCATCGAGGCATCCAAGGAAGATGTCACCGAGCTCAATGGCCTCAAGACGCGCCTGTACGATGCCAACCTTGATCTGTACAACACGGCCGGCGAGATTGATGCGCTGATGCGCAAGGAACCCTTGTTGCGGGCCGAGCTGTACGCCCGGACCGAGGCCATCAAGCAGTTGCTGGGTGATTACCAGGCCACCCTGGCCGAGGGTCTGCGCATCTATGGACAGTTGGTCAGCTTTCGCCGTACCGGTGCTGCCGATGTGCAGGAATACCGTTACAAGGACATGGCGTTCCGCATTTTCCGCAATGACGCCCTGCAAAAGTATCGGGCCTCGTTCGACCTGGCAGCCCGTTATGTCTACCTGGCGGCGGCCGCATACGACTACGAGACCAATCTCTTGGGCAGCAACAGCAAGGCCGGGCAGGGCTTTTTGACCCGGATCGTGAAACAGCGCAGCCTGGGACAACTGCTGAATGGCGAGCCGATGGCGGGCTCGCCTGGCCTGGCCGATGCCATGGCGCAACTGGCGCAGAACTTTGCCGTGCTCAAGGGCCAGATGGGCTTCAATAATCCGGACCAGGAGATCAAGCATTTCTCCTTGCGCCACGAATTGTTCCGCATCCCGCCAGGACCTGAAGGTGATGCCCAGTGGCGGCGGATGCTGGATGAAGCCCGGGTTTCCGATCTGTGGCAGGTGCCCGAATACCGACGCATGGCGAGGCCTTTTGCACCCCAGTCGGCCGGACCGCAACCGGGCCTGGTACTGGAGTTCAGCACCAACGTCACCTTCAACCTGAACTTCTTTGGTTGGGATCTGGGTCCTGGTGATGGCAGCTATGACTCCAGTCGTTTTTCCACCCGCATCCATTCGGTGGGCACGGCCTTCGGCAATTATGTGAACCTGCCGCTGGCCAACGATCCACGGGTGTATCTGATGCCGGCCGGTGCCGATGTCTTGCGCGCTTCCGATCCCAATATCTTCACGGTGCGCGATTGGCAGGTACTGGATCAGGTGATCCCGATTCCTTTCCCGGTGACGAGCGAGGATATGGCGCGCTATGACTGGAATCCGGGTGACACCCTGGACGAATCCTCGGTGGCGGTACGACGTTATCCACAAATGCGGGCCTATCCCTACGAAGGCGCCTTCGATGACTCCCAGGTGGCCAGCGACAGCCGCCTGGTCGGGCGTTCGGTCTGGAACCGGCGCTGGCTGTTGATCATCCCTGGGGCCTCCTTCCTGGCCAACCCGAACGAGGGTCTGGACACCTTCATCCACGGCGCCAAGATTCCCGGGGGCGGTGGCGAACGTGATGGCCAGGGTGTGGACGATATCCAGATCGCCTTCAAGACCTATTCGTATTCGGGGACCTGATCATGGACCGTATTTCCCATCGTTTCCTGTACCTGTTCGCCGTCCTCTGCCTGGCGTTTGCCTCGCCGGCCAGCGCCCGCATCGATCCCCCCGACCATGTCTACTACGGACAGGCCACCCTGTACGGCAGCCCGATACTGGCCGGTTCGGTGGTCGAGGCCAGGACCAACCCGGGGGACGTGTTGTTGCGCCGTTTCGTGATCGGCAGCGATACCCGGCTGGGTGGCTGGTACAAACTGGCCATACCTCTGGATACGGTCGATCCGCGCACACCGGGCCGGGCCCGGGTTGGTGATCCGATTCGTTTCTTCATCGATGGCCAACTGGCCGGGGAAGTATCCGTCGGCGTCGACCCGAACGGCAGCATGCGCGGTATCGGCTCGACCACGCGCCTGGACCTGGACCCGCAGAAGATGGGTTCCGGCCCAGCCATTTCGATCCACGACACCAGTGTGGTGGAAGGCCACGCCGGGACCACGATCGCGGTGGTGCAGGTCACGCTCAATGCGCCAGCGGAACAAGAGGTCGGTATCCAGTGGGAGACCCGCGACGATACGGCCACCGGTGGCGATCAATGCGGACCTGGGGTCGATTTCATCCAGCGCAGCGGCGAGACCCTTGTGATTCCGGCTGAAGCTGAAGAGGGCGCGATCGAGATTCAGGTCTGTGGCGACACGGACATTGAAGCTGACGAGCAGTTCAAGGTGGTCCTTTTGTCCACGACGGACAATTATGGCGTCTTCACGACAGACTCGACTGCCGTGGTCACCATCGTTGACGATGACAACGTGCCCAGCCTGCAGGTGCCCAATATCCGCGTCAACCGGCCAACATCGGGAACCGCCACGGCCCGCTTCGTGGCTACCCTGAGCCGCGCCCATGAGCATGATGTGTCCTTCCATTGGCAGACACAAAACGGCACGGGCATCGCCGGTCTTGATTATCTTGCAACGTCAGGCACGGCCAGCATCGCCGCTGGCGAGCTGACCGCGAATCTGGACGTGCAGGTACTGCCCGCCACGGTGGTGACTTCCGAGCGCACTGTGCGCGTGGTCTTCAGCGAGCCGGTCAGCCTGGCCCTGCCGCAGACCGAGGCCGTGGCCAGTCTGGTCGATCCGCGGTTTGACCAGAGCGTGCAGCAGGATGGGTCCGTGACCGGTGCCGATGTGCCGGATCTGAGCCAGCCAACGGCATTGGCGCTGTCACCAGATGGCCTGCATGCCTACGCCACCTCTGGCAGCCGCGCGACCGTGTTGCGCTTTGACCGGGATGCGAGCAGTGGTGCCCTGAGCAACCCGATCAGCTACAAATCCAGCACGACCGGCTTTGCCAATGCCAAGTTGCAGGGTCTGCAGGATCTCAAGCCCAGTGCCGATGGTCGCTTCCTGTATGCGGTGGCGATGGATGACAACGCCATCACGGTGCTGGCCCGCGATCCGGCCGATGGCTCGCTGGGCTTTGTCGAGAGCCTGGTGCATGGGGGCTCGATCACCGGCATGAAGAAGCCGTTCCGCCTGGCCTTGAGCCCGGATGGTGCCCAGGTCTACGTGTTGGGGCGTGAATCCAATGCCGTGGTGACCTTTGACCGGGATGCGACCAGTGGCCAGCTGACCTTTGCCCGCAGTGTGGAAAAGAGTGCCGGCAACCTGCAGAAGCTGGAATCGCCCAGCGGCATTGCCGTTTCTCCGGGCGGCGCTCAGGTTCTGGTAACCGCACGCATGGGCAACGCCTTGCTGGTATTTGATCGCGAGCGCGACACCACCAGCCCGCAGTTTGGCGCGCTTGCCTGGCGTGCCACCCAATCGGATGCGCCCGGCGGCATTGCCGTCGGCCTGGGCGGCGCCTTTGGCATCGCGCTGTCGCCCGATGGTTCACAGGTCTATGTCACGGCCGAAAACGACAATGCCGTGAGCTGGTTCAACCGTTCGCTCGATGGCAGCCTGAGTCTGGCTGGCGTGATCCGCCACGGCGAACCCAGCGTCTATGGACTGGAAGGCACCCAGGGCCTGGCCCTGACGCCCGATGGCACAGCCCTGTTTGCCGGTGGCCACGACGATGACAGTCTGAGCGTGTTCGAGCGCGACGGTGCAGGCGGCCTGGCGATTCGCCAGACCGTGTTCAAGAACGATCAGGGCCTCCAGCATCTGGCCCAGCCCGGTGCCGTGGTGGCCAGTGCCGACAGTCGCTTCATCTATGTGGCGGCCAGCGGAGGTGACAGTGCCATCGTGGTCTATCGTCGGCTCAACATGGATGATAGCCAGGTGGTCTTTTCCGACAGCTTCGAGGAGACCATCGCTGTGCCGTGATCCTGGCCTGTTGTCCGTTCCGGCGGCTGCACCATGTGGACCTTGGCTACAATGCCAGGCATGGATATTTCCGCATGGTTGCAGTTGGCCTGGACGGTCGCCGGCGTTCTGGCTCTGGCGCTGGTCCTGACGTGGGTATGGCAAAGGCGCAGCGTGGCCGCAGCCCTGGAGCAGGGTCGGGCCTCGCGTGAAGCCGAGGTGGTGGCCGCCTTGCGCGATCGCGAAGCGGCCTTGGCCCGGGCCCTGGAAATCGGCCAGCGTCTGGTCGATGCCGAAGCGGAACTGACGCGCCTGCGTGAGCGTGCCGATGTCTTGTCCGACGAACGCGCCGCCCTGGCCGTCAAGGCCGAGCGCGTTGAGCAGATGGATCGCACCGCGACCCAATTGCGCATGGATCTGCAAGCCGCCAGCACCTCAGCCGCGCGCGAGGCTGCACGGGTCGTGGAGTTGCAAACCCGTTTGCAGGAACAGCAGGCCGCTACCGATCGCCGTCTGCGCGAGTTCGACGAGCGTCTC
Source organism: uncultured Aquimonas sp. (assembly GCA_964424535.1). Taxonomy (GTDB): domain Bacteria; phylum Pseudomonadota; class Gammaproteobacteria; order Xanthomonadales; family Xanthomonadaceae; genus Denitratimonas. The sequence continues at coordinate 1,218 of CAYRJS010000001.1, read as the reverse complement.
AAGGCCGAATTGGCGGAACTGGCCCAGGGCATGCTGGAGCAAAAGGCGCAGCAGTTCGAGGCCCACAGCGAAAAGCAGTTTGGCAACTTGTTGACGCCTCTACGTGACCAGCTCAAGGCTTTTTCCGAGACCGTGCAGCGCACCAATGTCGAGATCGGTTCGCTCAAGGAATTGAACCAGCGCATCACCGATGAAGCCGCCAACCTGACGCGCGCCCTCAAGGGTGACAGCCGCACCCAGGGCGCCTGGGGCGAACAGGTGCTCGAACGCCTTTTGGAGATGTCCGGGCTGCAGGCCGGGCGCGGCTATGAATTGCAGGTGGTGTTCAAGGCCGAGGATGGAGGCCGGCCACGGCCCGACGTGGTAGTGCGCCTGCCCGATGAAAAAGACGTGGTGATCGATGCCAAGGTTTCACTCACTGCCTGGGATCGGGCCTTGGCCAGTGCCGAGGATGCACCGCACGAAGCTGCGATGAAGGAACACCTGGCCTCGTTGCGACGGCATATCGATGGCCTGGGCAAGCGCGATTACAGCACCATCCCAGGCTTGCGCACGCTCGACTTCGTGCTGATGTTCGTACCGGTGGAAGCAGCCTATATCGAAGCCCTGCGCCGCGATGATGGCCTGTACGGCTATGCCTTGGAGCGCAATATCGCCCTGGTCAGCCCCAGCACCCTGCTGGCGACCTTGCGCACGGTGGCGCACCTGTGGCGGCTGGAAGATCGCAACCTCAATGCCCAGGAGATCGCCCGTCAGGCCGGGGCCTTGCACGACAGTTTCGTGATGCTGGAAGCCGAATTGACCCAGGTTGGCGAACAGATGGAACGCGCCCTGCGTACCCACGGCGCAGCGGTGAAGCGCATCAGCAGTGGCCGTGGCAATCTCGTCGGGCGCGTGGACAAGTTGCGCAAGCTGGGCGCCGATGCGCGCAAACGCTTGCCGGAAGAACACTTCGAGATCGACGACGAATCAAGCGCAGCAGGCGACGAACAAGAACCTGCGTAGGTTTTACTCGCGGGTGTAGTTGCAACAACTTGCCTGCCCAACTTTCCGGCTGCGCGCCCGTCGTGCTCAAACGCGCGTGCTGTCCCGCTTCAGATGACTGTTGCGATAGCCGTAGGCGGCATAGATGCACAGTCCGAACGCGGTCCAGACCAGCATCAGCATCCAGTTGTGGATGGTCATGGCCGACAGCAGGATGCCGCAGCTGATGATGCC